>NZ_FMXO01000005.1 GCF_900104215.1 Desulfonatronum thiosulfatophilum
TCGACGAGTTCCAGCAGAGCGTTCTTTTGGCCATCTGTGCGTCCTTTTTCCCCGCCTTTGAGCACGGTCCAGCGGGTATGCTCCGGCAGTTTGGTCTGCTTAGCCTCCAGCTTTCTGACATCATCGACAGCCTTGGTGAAGAGTTGGACCACATGGAACCAGTCTACTGTGACCTTGGCGGCCTTGAATTCTTTCTCAATGGCCGAAAGGAAAGCTGGCGACATGTCGCAGACAACCTCGATGACGTTATCGGGATGACCGCCGTGCGCCTCAATGAACGAACAGAACTTCGCCAGGCCTTCTTTGCCTTTGCCGGGGGTCGCGAAGATCACAGGTTTTTCGGTCCGGTCCAGGTCGATGAAAACGGTGATATAGTTGTGTCCGCGTTTGGAGGCCGTCTCATCCAGGCCGACAGCCTTAAGGCTCTTCAGATCCAGTGCGGCAATGGCTTTGGACACATAATGGCGGACGATGCGCCACAAGCGTTTATCCGTGACTTCAACGTGGCGAGCAACGGCGTTGACCGGCATCTCACGGACAAGGGACATGACCACTTGCTCGAAAAGCAGGGTGAAACGACTGCCTTCTCTGGCCCAAGGGACTTCCACCCGGCGGATGCCATGTTCAAGGCAATCAATCCGCGGCACTCGAGCCGTGAGGTAGCAATGATGCTGAAAGAAGTTCAAGTGTCTCCAGGTGTACTCCTTGAAGTCGTGGGCCTTGCATGCGGAACCGCATTTGGGACACGGATACAGGACACCCCGCTCGGCTCCGATCTCTAACATGAGCTTGGTCGGGGTGTCCTCTGTGTCGAGATGTTGGCTCATAACTTTCCAAGGCGGCGTAAGGCCCAGGCCCAAGGCAAAAATTTCTTCAGCAAACATGGCAAGCCCTCCTGCGGAGAGGGCTACCTAAACAGGTTGTGGTCAGTCAATTCCACATCAAACGTCGAAGAACCAAAAAATATCGTCGGCCAAAAACGAGGACAGGTCATCCTTGATGATTGAAGGAGTACGGACCGTGCTTGTATAGAATGAATTCATAGCCAAGCCCGACCCCCAACATGCTTTGCAAAAAGAATGTGGCTTTCTGGATATGCGTTTCCCCGCACCAGCTTCCCTTTTCCTTGAGCGCATTGGCCAGATTGAGCAGGACGGCCGCCTTCTGGTAGTGCTTCATGTGGAGTTAGATTGGGGTCGGACCGAGACAACATGCTGAATTGTCTGGTCATTTGCTCCAAAACAGGCCGTTATCTTGCCTTAGAACACCCATTTTGCCCCCAAAATGGGTACTCAAAATTCTGGTTCCTCACAAAGCTCAGTCTCAAGGCCGTTGTCGTTCTCAGGTTCTTCTGCCAATTGACGCGAATTCCAACTACACCCGGAAGCTTCCCAAAAAGCCCAGGTTCTAATGCCGCTATTTTCATCTAGTCGAGCTCTCGCCTTTCGCCGCAAAATCGGGAATCTCACTCAAATAACACAGAGGGAGCGGATTAATCTAAATATGAGCTGTGCATTCAGAAGGAATGTATGGCTTAATCAGACGCAGTTCCTTTTCTTCTGAATTTTTGGCACGATACAAGTCCCAACGAAGTTGCATATTCATCCAGAAATCATCTGACATATTAAAAAATTTTGCCAAGCGTAAAGCTGTGCTTGGTGTAATTCCGCGCCGTTCATTTACTATCTCATTAATTCGCTGGTAAGGGACATGAATCGCATCAGACAAATCACGTTGAGTTATTGACATTGGAGCCAAAAAATCCTCCATTAGCATTTTTCCAGGATGCGTGGGCTCCCTAAATTTTGGAATTCTAACCATAATATCCTCCTTTCAGTGATAATCGACAATTTCAACATTGTCTGCATTACCATTATCCCATTTAAAACATATTCGATACTGATCATTGATTCGAACACTATACTGCCCATCACGAATCCCTGACAGCGCCTCCAAACGATTTCCCGGGGGTACTTTTAGATCATCAAGGTTTGTTGCGGAGTCAACCTGTTCCAGTTTTCGTGCTGCCAAAGTCCAAAGATATTGTGGGCATATTTTTCGGGCGATCTTGCTGTTATTCCCATCGAAAACATCTTCAGTGGCTTGGTTTTTAAATGATCGTATCATGTAAACACGGTAACACGGTATTCATGCTATGTCAAAAAATAAATTACAGCCGAGCTCTTCCAAGCTCCTGGAATTGGGGTCGGGCAGACTTAATATGCTGAATTATCTAGTTATATATTCAAAAACAGCCAGCTATTTTACCTTAGAACGTCCATTTTGCCCCTGAAATTGGCACTGTAAAATTCCGGCTTCTCACGTTTTATCAACATCCATGGTCCGCGTTCCCTTGCAACCGGGAAAATTGACGCAGCCCCAGAATTCTCGTCCTGCCCACGGTCCTTTACGGGCGGTGCGCATGGTCATTCTCGCGCTGCATCTGGGGCAGAGGGGAGTGTCGTCAGCAGGCGGGACAAAGGCGGAAGCGTCCTGTCCGACGTCGTGCAACCTAGTTTGATCGATCAGGGCCAGCAGCCGTTGGCCGTCGATCAGTTCCAGATTGAGCCCATGGGCGAAAGTCCTGGCATCCGTTGTGTACGTTCCGGAGGTGATGAAAAAGCCTCCGGCAGCGCCTCGGGCGGACATGATTCCGTAGAATTCCCGCACCGGCTGAACCCCGACCTTGTACGCCTTCCACTGCTTGCACTGCACCAAGTGGATTTCTTCGCCCTTGCGCAGATCCAAATCCACGCCGCCGTCCGGCCCGGCACCTCCATTTCGGGTTACTGAGAAGCCTTGTCGGCGGAAGTGTTCCGCCACAAGCCGCTCGAATTCCTGCCAGGACATGGCCTGCAATGTAGACGCTCGTGGCCGCGACTGGACATCGGCGAACAGTTTTTTCTGCCTGTACGCATTGATAGCCGAGGCAATTCCCGCGAATCCGAATGCGAGTGGCAGAATTATCTTTCCGAAAAAGGCCATGTGGGAAACAAGGGTGGGGGCAACGACATCCGCAATCCGCATCGGGTCACCGGTAATGTCAGGCAAGGGGCGGGAGGCAATATAATCAAGAATAACGTAGGACACCGCCGCCAATATGAAACATGCCCACCAAGGCAGCTTGTTGGCGGCAAGGATGATGTCTTCAAACATGCTTGTTCGTTCTCGGGCCATTCTCACTCCATCTGCGTGGCTTTGCTAGTGGGGGCATAATCACTTGAGGGGGAAGAGTTACTGGGCTTTTAGGTAAAAGCGGCAAGGTCTCGGTCGTTTTTTAATTCTTGTTCCTTCAAGCGTTCTATGGCGTGTACTTTATGGTCGTGATTCTCATCTGTGATGGGATACTTCTTGGCCTCGCCCACGATGCGTACCATTGTAGCCAAGTCTTGAATTTGGCGTATCACGTTCTTTTTTTTGATGATCGCACTGTTTTTCCGTAGACTCGCGCCGTATCCCAGGGCAGCTTGCTTTTGCAAGCACCCATCGCGATCAGTAGCCATGAACGCGCCAAGCGGGGAGTGGTTCAAATGAGTTGTCACCGGCCATGGAGACTCGACCAGAACTACATGCCCGGCAGTTCTGTACCACGGCTCATGATCTCAATATACCCCGCATAGCTGAACAGGCGGTTGCGTTTTTGGGAGGTCAGCTCTTTGACGATGCCGAGCTGTTCCAGGTGGGAAAGGGCTTTGTTCACGGTGGCCGGTGTGATGCGGGTTTTCTGCACCAGTGAACCCGATGTGGCGAGGGGATGTTCCATCAGGGCCCGGTGAACCTGCAGGGTTGAGGTCGCGGCCCGACCGAGGCCGCTGATCTTGTCGCGATCCTGGTTTGACAGGTCGAGGAGCTGCCGGGCGGTTTCCGCGGCCTGGGTGGCGGTGACGATCACCGCCTCGGAGAAGAAGTCGAGCCAGGCTTCCCAGTCGCCGGTCAGGCGCACGGTGTTCAGCAATTCGTAGTAATACCGGCGGTGCGTCTTGAAGTAGAGGCTGAGATAGAGCATTGGCGTCTTCAGCACCTTCTGTTCACATAACAGCAAAGTGATCAACAGACGTCCCAGACGGCCGTTCCCATCCAAAAACGGGTGGATCGTTTCGAACTGAACATGGGCCAGCGCCGCCTTGAGCAGTACCGGGGTCGACTCCGGCTGGTCGTGGAGGAAGAGTTCCAGCTTGCTCATGCACTCCAGTACCTCTTCGGCCGGAGGCGGAACAAAGGCTGCATTGCCCGGTCTGGTGCCGCCGATCCAGTTCTGGGTGCGCCTGAACTCACCAGGGGCCTGGCTGCCGCCGCGTCCCTCGGCCAGCAGAACGCCATGGATTTCGCGGAACAGCCGAAGCGAGAGAGGCAATCCTTTTTCCAGCAGGTGCAGGCCGCGATCCAGGGCGGCGACATAGTTGCTGACCTCCCGCACGTCATCCAGGGGGACGCCGGGCACCTGATCCAGTTCGTACAACAGAAGGTCGGACAGGGACGACTGCGTGCCCTCGATCATGGAGGAGAGCACCGCTTCCTTACGGACGTACATGTAGAGGAAAAGCGATGTGTCCGGCAGCAAGGTCGAGACGCTATCCAGCCGCCCGAGTGCCAGCAGCGCCTGATCGAACTTGCCGCGCAACTCCGGCGTCCAGTCGATGGGCGGACGCGGTGGCAGCGGCGCGGGCACGAAGGCCTGAGCCTTCTCGCCCACCGTCGAAATGGTCACGTATCTGCCTTGGATTTCTCGCTGCATCCGCGTGCCTCAAACCTAAAATACAATTCGGCCTTATTTCAACTTAAGGATGTATCCTAAAATAAAGCGCCAGGAAGGAAAAATCAAGACAATTTGTCTAGCTTTGGGGCGGGCTGAACCAACCTGCAGACATATCAAGTTCGCTTCGCTTCCTCCCAGGGCACAAACTCATCTCTGCCAGCCCGGATATCCTCTTCGCGCGCACAAGCACTTCACTATGCCACTCCGGAGATTCATATTCAGTCTCAGTTCGCGACAGGTCCTCCCAGAGCTGTATCTGGCCGGGTTAATATGCTGAATTGTTTAACGATCTGTTCAAAAACAAGCCGTTTTTTTGCCTTAGAGCGGCCATTATGCCTGAACAAAACAAATCGGGTGACGTGCTAGGCATCGGCAGTATAGTTTTTCATGAATGATTCCCTAGCCTCGTTTTTCTCCATTTCCACATCTGCATCTTCGTCTTCTTCAAATGCCTGCTGGAGCCATGACTCTGTGTACAAAGCGATCGCATGCTCAAGAAGCTGAGCATGAACCCTGGCGTCGCCAGTTGCCGCACGGTCTATTCCTGCTTTGATAATTTGAATAAACACCGAGTCATCTATCTCAGCCAGTTGGTTATTCATCGCAAAAATTCCCGCCAACAGGTTTTTGCTCAATTCAATTTCGCTCATTCAAATCCTCTCTGTTTGGAAGGAGTCATGAAACCGCTGCCTGAGCCTTCTCACCCACCGTCGATATGGTCACGTATCTGCCTTGAAGTTTACGCAGCATCCGCCTGCCTTAAACCTAAAACACAATCCATCTTTATTTCAACTTAATGGGATATTCTAAAATAAAATGCCAGGAAGAAAACGTTCGCAATGGTTGATTACGCATCCTCCGGGACGGTGATCCCCAGGCGTTTGATCTTGGCGTAGAGCGTGCTGCGGCCGATGCCCAGGCGTTGTGCGGCCAGTTTTTTGTTCCAGGAGCAGGATTCCAGGACTTCCTGGATGATGATCCGCTCCTGTTCCTCCAAGGTCGGGGACGCGCTTGAGGATGGACCCAAGGCGGTCCTGAGCCGGGTGGGCAGTTCTTCCGGTGTGACGACATTGGACTTGGCCAAAACCGTGGCCTGCTCAATGACATTCTCCAGTTCCCGAACATTGCCCGGCCAGGAGTAATCCAGGAGCAGGCGCATGGCTTTGGGACTGATCTCAGCGACGGTCTTTTCCTGCTCAGAGCGGAAGCGGCGCAGGAAATGTCCGGCCAGGAGAACAACGTCATTGCCGCGTTCACGCAATGGTGGAAGATTGATGGGCACGACGTCCAGACGATAGTAGAGATCCTCGCGAAAATTTCCCGCCTTGACCTCTTCCAGGAGATTTTTGTTCGTGGCCGCGACAATGCGCACATCCACGTCCACGGTCTTGTCTCCGCCGACTCGTTCAAACCGCTGGGTCTGCAGGACACGCAAGAGTTTGACCTGGGCCGTGGCCGAGATTTCACCGATTTCATCCAGAAACACGGTTCCGCCGTTGGCCTGTTCGAACCGCCCCGGGCGCTGTTTCTGTGCCCCGGTGAACGCTCCTCGTTCATGGCCGAACAGTTCACTTTCCAGGAGTGTGGCCGGATAGGCGGAGCAGTTGATGACTACGAAGGGGTTGCTCTTGCGCGGGCTGAGATCATGGATGGCCCTGGCCACCAGTTCCTTGCCCGTGCCCGATTCCCCCTGGATCAGGACCGTGGCGTCCGTGGCCGCCACGTCCTCGATAAGTTGAAAGATCTGCCGCAGTTTCGCGTCCCGGCCGATGATGCCCATAAATCCGGGCAGGGCATCCTGGCGGGATTGAAACTTGCCCGACTCCACCTCCTGTTGCGCGGCACGGCGTAAGGTTCCGGAAGCTTGGGCCAGGACAAGGCTGACCAGTTCCAGATCCTGGTGTTGGAAGGGGAGGTTTACGGCGCAGCCAATAATCATGGCGCCACAGAGACGATCCTCATGGTGCAGGGGGAGGATGGCCTGGTTCGGGAGTTCTTTCAATGTATTGGAAATCAATGGAGGGTCAAACAACGGCGTCCGCGGCTGAAAAATCGGTTCCATGCCATGAAGCTGGGCCTCGGCCGAAGCGATGGCTTCTGGTGCGAAGACTTCAAATATTTCCTCGGAGCTGATCACGAAAAACATTGTCCGATCAGCATTGAAGACCAGCAGATTGACCTCCCCGCAGTGCACGATCTCCTTGGTCCGCCGGATCAGGTAGGTGCCGATTTCGCGCAAAGAGCCGAGCGCCGAGACATTGCGCACGATCTCACAAGATGCCCGCAACTGGCTCTGGGCCTGCTCGAGCTCCAGAGCCTGATCCTCCAGACGCCGCGTGTATTCGTGTATGCGCCTGGTCATGATATTGAACGCTTCGGCCAGCACGGCGATTTCTTTTTGCCCATGGAGCGGGAGCGGATCAGGGGCCTTTCCCGGCGCGAAGTTCTGGGCAGCCTGTACCAGGGCGAGCAGTGGCCGGGTCATGCGGTTCAGAAAAAGCAGCCCCCCGGCGAGGGCTGGAATCAGGATGAGCAGGGCCACGATGCCGATGGAGGTCCAGAGGTTGCGCACTTCGCGGCGCAGATGGTCCTCGGAAACTCCCAGGCGGAGTATTCCGGCGTGACCGTCGAAAATCGGCAACGCCATGTCCAGATGGCGGCTCCCGGTTTCGGTGACAATCCGGTGCAGGCTCATTTCGTCGCCCGCCAAGTGTTCCGGAAGGTTGAACGCGAGCAGATCGGCCGGCATTTCGATACCGAAGGTGCTGGCCAGAATTCGGCCGTCACGGACAATGAACAGGTAGGTCAGGGCAGGGTGGGCATTGCGCTGGCGTTCCAGCATGTTGCGCAGACTGACAAGGTCGTTGACCAGGACCAGGTCGGCGGCCTCGGCAGCCAGGGCGCGTCCGACGTTTTCCGTCTGGGCGGCAAGGGTCTGTTCCAGGCTTTGGGCGTAGCGATGGGATGCCAGCAATGCCGTCAATAACGTGCTGAGCACCACCAGGCCGGCGACGGCGAAAAGCAGGGTCCCCTTCAGTGAGCGGGAATACTTCATGGTTGCTGGTTGATCCGGAGGGCGTCAATCGTGTCGTGGAGATCCTGAATCGATGCGTACCAGGCCTTGTCGGCCCTGACAAAACGGTCGATCATTAACTCATGAAGGATGGCCGCGCCATGGGGATCCCCATGCATTCCCAGCAGCAGGTCCCGGATCTGATCGGTCAGTTCTGGCGGCAGGGAGCTGGAAACAACGATCGGCGGGATACCGTAGGAATCCGAAGTTTTGATGATCCGGGTCCGGGAGGTGTGGACGGGTTTTTTCTGATCAAAGAAATCCCAGATCAGGTTGTCCACTGCCGCGCCATCCACCAATCCCTGGGCCACGGCCTGAATGGAGTTGTCGTGACTGTAGGTGTAGATCACGTCCCGGAAAAAGGTTTCCGGGCGTTCGCCCATCCGAGCCAGCCAGTATTCAGGGACCAACCGGCCGGTATTGGACTGCGGGTCCGTGAACGCGAAGGTGGTCCCGCGCAGGTCTTCCAGACTCTGGAACGGACTTTCCTGGTGGACGATCAGATAGGAACGGTATTCGTGTTCCCCCTGAACGACCGGGGTGGCCAGCAGCTCAAAATCGAATTCTTCCCGTCCCAGAGCATACGGACCGGAACAGATGAACGCCAAGTCCAAATCGCCCCGGCCTAGCAGTTCGTTGACCTCGGCATAGGTTTGACGCTGGATGAACTCCAGCTCCATGTCCATGCGGTCACTAATGTAGGCCAGGAGTTGCAGATAAATCTCATGAGTTTCCTTCGGTGAGATCATCGCGCCCACGGCCCCGCGCAGAACAGGACGATCAGGCGGAGTCGCTTCCGGTGAAGGAAGGGGTACGGTCTTGCTGAAGTCCACGGCTTTGACTTCTTCCCCGCGGTCACAGGCCACGAGCAGGAGTAAGAGAAAGATGCAGAAAAAGGCGAGAAAAAAAGTCGGCATCGAAGTTGTCGTGGTGCTTATGTTCTTGAGCGAGTTGCCGATGCGATCGGTGATGTGCGTCATGGGTCATCCGTTGAAGATGGTTCAAGAAAGTATCTTTTCACAAAGATAACTTATGGTGAATATGGAGTCACTATCTGAAGAGCAACGGAAGTGCCTGCGCATCGACGACCACGTCCATGACGGGTAAATCACCGGAATGATTAGAGGCGGTCGTCGATGCGGAAGAGGGGGGAAGGCGAATGGCAACCTGAAAGAGGCTGCGAGGCGAGAAGTTTTATGGACGAATGACCTTTCCTGCCATTTGCAGGCTGGTTACGACGTCCAGCATGTTCGTGGTCTGCCCAACGGCCTTCTTTTCCATGAGTCCGAAATGCGTGAGACATGTGCCGCAGACCAGGATGGAGACGCCGAGGGCTTCGAGTTTTTGCAGGCTCTCCAGACACGGATGGTCTTTAGCGGCCAGCTGTACCGCTCCGTTGACCAGGATCATCCGCCACAGCTGCGAACCCATTTCCGGCAAAGTGGCCAGAAAATTGACCATCAGTTTTTCGCCCAGGGCCGGATCTCCCTCGCCAATGCCGGGAGCGCTGAGAAAAACCAGGGTTCTGATCTCTGTTGCTGGTTGAGAAGTTGCCTCTGTCTGCTCAGCATCCCGGGTGATGAGGCTTCCTTCCTCGAAAGATCCCTTGATCAGCCACGTACTCTCGGCTTCCTTCTGGTCGTCGACATGGTAGCCCTGGGACTTTAAAAAACGGGTGACATTTTGACGGGCTGCTTCATTGTCCACGAGAATGGAGATTTCGTCAGGCTTGTCCTGGTCGATGCTGTGCTTGCATTGCACAACGGGTTGCGGGCAGGGTAATCCCCGGCAATCCAGATCTTTTTGGTGCATACTTGTTCCTCATGTATATGATGGTGGATGGAATGTTAGAATGATCCTATGAAAGACGAGCGTCTTGATCAAATTAGGATTCTCAATAGACTTCAGCAAATGTAATAGTTTTTGTCTATATCGCCTGAGAAATGAAGAAAATGGTAACACCAGGCAGCTCTCCATGGGTCGCAATAACGCGCCGGCTTCCGCCGGTTGACCGCAAACAGGCAACCATCTGCCCTGATTCGTCACTCCGGCGAAAGCCTGGATCCAGGTCTTTTTTCGTAATCGATTGCTCGGTCTTATTGAGCATTTACTTGAGAACCGGCGTCCTTCTTGTGTTCGCACTCCATCTGCCTTAGAAGCCTCGGCATGAGGCTGCGCATCAATCCGGTACGATTTGTACCGATAGCCGCAATGCTCACGAACCTGCTGAGCCGAACACTGCGCTACTCCCAGGAAAATTTTGAGGAATGCGAGCAGATGCGCGGGCGGGGTGTGAGATTCGTCGTCCCCTGCTGGCATGACGAACTCTTTCCGCTACTTCACCTGCACCGGGATCAAGGTGTCGTGGCCGTAGTCAGCCAGAGTCGTGACGGGGAATTTCTCTCCCAGGTCATGGCCCGTTTTGGCTATAAACTGGCCAGAGGATCCAGCCGACGCGGCGGAGCGGGTGCACTGATCGCGGCGCGCAAAGAGATGCGCGAGCACGGTGCGGACGTGGTGTTTACCGTAGACGGTCCGCGAGGGCCACGGCACAAGGTTAAGGAAGGCGCGATCTACCTGGCCGCCAAGACCGGAGTCCATCTTTTGCCGCTGCGGGTGTTCATGTCCCGCTCCTTTGTTTTTCAAAATGCCTGGGACAAGTTCCAGCTACCTTGGCCTGGAGCGCACTGTAGGGTCGTTTATGGCCGGCCGTACCTCGTACCGGGAATCCTGTCGGCTGATGAGATGACCCTGGAATGCCTCAATCTGGAGGAAAAATTGCATCAACTAGGTTTATAAAACCTGCATAAACAGATGATCGGCGTTGGGCCGATTTTTTTATTTTCATTCCGGATCGGCAGCATCAACATCTCGACTCAGCGGAGTATTCATGAACCTACTGCAAGCCGCTATTCTGGCCCTGGTCCAGGGGCTGACCGAATTCCTGCCCATTTCCAGTTCAGCGCATTTGATACTTGTGTCCGCCCTTACGGATTGGGAGGACCAGGGACTGACTTTTGACGTTGCCGTGCACATGGGCAGCCTAGTGGCCGTAGTCTGCTATTTTCGGACGGACCTCATTGAAATAGTGCGGGATTTTACTCGGTCCCTCACCGGCAAGGGGCACACCTCAAGCTCACGGCTGGGGTGGGCCGTTATTCTCGGGACCATTCCCGTAGGCTTGGCCGGCTTGATCTTTCGCGATGTCGTGGCCATGCATTTGCGTGACCCCTTGATTCTTGCCTTCGGCCTGATGTTCTTCGGCCTGCTTCTCGGACTGGCGGACTGGCGCCGCAAGGGTGATCGTAATGAACATAGCCTGACCTGGAAGGATATTATGGTCATCGGCTGCGCCCAGGCAGTTGCCTTGATTCCCGGCACATCCCGGTCCGGGATCACCATGACCGCCGGTCTGTTCATGGGATTGAGCCGGGATGGAGCGGCCCGCTTCTCCTTTCTGCTGTCCATTCCGGTCATTTTTTTGGCCGGCGCACTGGAGGCCAGACATCTCCTCAACCAGCCCGAACCCGTTCAGTGGGGCATCATCGGAATCGCCACGCTTCTTTCCGGCATCAGCGCCTATCTGTGCATTCACTATTTTCTGAAATTTATCCGAACTGTGGGCATGCAGCCTTTTGTCGTGTATCGTCTTCTGCTCGGATTAATGTTGGTATGGGTATATGTGTAGGTACGTGAATTTCTCACCTCATGCAGATCACAAAAACAACAATAGATAAGATTTGCATCTCGAGAAAGCGAGTTGAATATTGTAACAGGATTTATAGATGAGATCGAAGCAAGGCATATTGTATGGAATCGGCGTCGGACCGGGAGATCCTGATCTGATCACTCTGGCCGCGGTGAAGGCATTGGCCGTGGTGGACACGGTGTTTGCACCGGCTTCGATCAAGAACGACTTTTCTCTGGCTCTAGACATTATCCGACCTCATTTGAGAGAAGACGTTTTGATCCGGCGGTTGGACTTCCCCATGACCCGAGACGATGAAATACGTTGCCGCGCCCGAATGCAAAACGCCCAGGCCGTGCTGGAGCACCTGAATACCGGCCGAAGCGCCGCGTTCATCACCCTGGGCGATCCGTTGATTTACAGCACCTTCGGTCACTTGTCTCGAGATATGCGGAAGTGTGATGCCGATGTCGACATCCGGATCATCCCCGGCATCACCTCGTATCAGGCCTCGGCGGCACGATTGGGGCGGACATTGGTGGAAGGAGATGAGTGTCTTGCCGTGACCACGGGAAACGCGGAACCGGAGCAGCTGGATCGGCTTTTAAACACCGCGGACGCGGTGGTGATATTGAAACCGGCCAAACGGTTTGCGATTCTCAGGAAAGCACTGAGAGACAAAGGTTTGGACAAGAGGGCAAGGTTGGTGGAGCGTTGCGGTCTGTCGGGCGAGTCCGTTTATTCAAACTTGGACAACGTACCTGAGCAGCTATCCTATTTTTCTTTGCTGCATATCGGACGCAACCGGGAATAAACGTTTCTGGTTGATTAAATCCGGTTTGCTGCGCTGCAGCTCCCGCCGGGATACAAAAAAAAAGCGATTCGGTTCATCCGAATCGCTTTTTTTTGTCATACGCAAGGTGCCGTTACTCAAGCCATTTGTTCTTGTCGTACTGAAATATCTCCGTAACCTGGCGCCCGCGGACCCTCACGAAGGGGCCCTGTTCCACCGCCTCGCGGGTGGGAGCCATGCATTCATAAGTCCATTCCACATATTCCAGAAGGCCGATGTAGTTGAGAGGCGAGCCGGAGATTGTCTTGACGGACCAGGAAATCGAATCCCGGTCGATTTGCATGTAACGAGCGAGATAGCCTCCGGAATGAGGAATTATCTCCATCTTTCCGATACGGGAGGCAAAGTTTCGATCAATCTTGTCAATCCATTTGTGTGAAAAATCGGAGAATTGCTGCTCAACATGGCTTGGTACCACGGGAACGGCAAGCACGTCGCGTCCAGAGGCCACCAAATGCATGGGCGGCAACAAGAGCAGAAACATCAACAACAGGGTTCTTTTGAACTTCATGGCATGATTAATTGGTAAAAGGCCCCCTCCCCGGATGAGGAGGGGGATGCGACCCGAACTTTATTCGAAGCGGATTTCCACGCGACGGTTCAGGGAGCGACCTTCGCGGGTATTGTTGTCAAAGCGAGGAGCGGTCAGACCGAAACCTTGAGTCTGGATGCGTTCCGCGGCCACGCCTTCATTGACCAGGAAATCACGGACGGAGGCGGCGCGGCGCTGGGAAAGACCCATGTTGTACTCAGCCGGTCCGATGTTGCAGGTATGGCCGTCAACGAATACCATTCTGCCGGGGCGAGTTTGAATAATCTCAGCTGCTTCCCGCAGGACGGGGACGAATTCGGGACGGATCTCGGAACGATCGAAGTCGAAGTTGACGTTGCGGAAAACGATGACTTCTTCCACCGGAGGAGCGGGCGCTGGTTCGGGTTCGACGACCGGTGCTGCGGGAATGATTTCGGTGTCGTAAAAAACCCTACGCATGAAGTCGTCACGCCTGGCGTCGTCCAGCAGGTCCATTCCATCCACGGTAACGGAGCAGGGGTTGATGGCCGCAATCTGCTGTACCTGGGCTACCTCGGCCGGGGTTTGGGCGAAGCTGATGACGTGGAAGCAGATGTTGTTGCCGTACTTGGCGTACATGTTTTCTATGACCGGCAAAGGATCGGCGCCGAGGTTGGATTCACCGTCCGTGACCATGATCACCGCGCGGCGATCGGAAAGGCCGGAGACGACGGTGTCCAGGGACTGCAAGCCGAGACCCATGGGCGTCAGACGCCCGAAGATGTCGTATCGATCCTGCAGGCGATCAATGCCTTGATCCAGACGTCCCTGAGCATAAGGAGCCGGAGCGATGTATTCCTGGAAAGGCCCATAGGTGTAAAGGCCGGCATTGAATGGCATGTTCGGGATGTCGTTGTTGATTGCCCGAAGTATTTCTTTAACGTAGCCGATCTTTCCCAGCTTGTTCGGGTCGTGGCGGGGGGCCAGGGAGTTACTGGTTTCGTTCGGAGCACTCATGGCCATGGAACCGGAATGGTCCACAAAGAACAGGAAGTTTTCTGCTCTGGGTACAATACGTTCGGTCTGGGCCATGGCGGATGTCGCCAGTAGCAAGGCGAGCAAAGCCGTCAAGGAAAACAATACAAGCTTGGAAAACCGTTTGTTCATAATGCAACTCCTTTCAAAAGGTGTACAGGACGAAAGAACCACAAAACCTTAGTTGTATTGGGAAGGACGATTGCCGCCTGCGATCAGGGAATCATTTTTCCCTCCTTCCCATTAGCCTTGTGACAATTCCACAATATTGTGAATTTTATCAGAGTAATGTAAAAATCACAAGAGCGGGAGGAGAGCCGTCAGGTGGTGAGCAAGGCAGTCTGGAAAAACAATACAAGCTGGAAATCCGTTTGTTCACAACCCATTTCCTTTCAAAAGATGTGCCGGGGCGTACACTTCAATACCTCAGTTATTTTGAGAAGGACCATTGCCGCCTGCGAACGGGGAATCAGTTTCACCTCCTTGTCACTAGCCTCGTGACAAACCAAATAATGTGAATTTTATCCAAGTACTGAAAAAATCACAAGGGGGCGGAAGGTGAGCCGTCAGATGGATCTCTGGGCAGAATGAAGTAGAAGTTGTTGCCCATTGGTGTCGGCTCATAACCCATTCGACCACCATGAAGTTCAATGATTTGACGGATAAAGAACAGCCCGTGACCCGTCCCCGGCTCATCATCGACATTGCCTGCCCGAAACCCCTCTTCAAACAGCATGTTCCGTTCATCTTCGGAGATGTGCGGGCCGGTGGAAAAGACATTCAGCTTGATGCCGTCACGCCCCTGACCGAAGAAGTTCGGCATATCCTGCCAGCCGTAGGAAATGAATTTGACCTCCCTGCCGCAAATATCCCTCACAGGAGCGGTATATTTCACCGCATTGGAAAAAAGGTTCGCATACACCTGGTTGATCAGGCCGACATCCACAACGACCTCTATTTCCTTGTCTGGGATTCCAGCCCATGCGATCTCGATGCCGCGGGCTTCAAACTCGGATTTGAAACGTTCTGTCTGCGGATCGATAATCTGACTCTTAAAGTTGCAGGTCCTTTTTTCCAGAACATATCGACCCTGTTCAAAATGACTGCGACGCAACAACGTTTCCAAAAATAGACTGGTATTATCGTAGTGGCGCAGAATTTCCCGAAACTGATCCTGAAGCGCGTCATGTATATATGTCAGCCTGTTGTCCAGCAGCCGGCCATGGGCGGCATGCAGGGACGCAGCATCCTGGTGGGACGACATGGCGGAAAAATCACGGCTGAGTTCCCCCAGGGCATTGATGGTTCCCTCAAGACGACGATAGAACAGCTTGAAATACATGTTCGGAACAACCACGTTGTGGCCGATGTCCTTGACCAGGCTGCGGATGAAATGAAGGTGTTCCTGGTTCTTTTGGCTGATCATCTTGCTGTGCAGTTGAAAGCCGATCCGATTGGCATATTTTTCGAAAAAAAGGCGGTCGTGCTCGTTCAACGACTGTTCCGGAAATATGTCTAGAATGCCGATCAAGTTCCCGTCCAGCTTGAGCGGCAAGTAGTTCTGAAGCTCGATGTTGCCGTGAATCGGCAGATAGTAATGACCGCCGTGAGCGGTGGGAGAAATAAAAAACGGGATGTCGGCAGCGGGTTTTGGTTGTCTGGAATCGTAGCAAACCCTGAAATGTTCGACCTTCTCCTCCAGAAACAGGTACAGCGTGCATTCCAAATCAAAAAAGACCTTTGGTACCAGGGTGCATACGGTCATCAGATCCCGAAAAGAGTCGAATTCCTGGGCCAGATCGAAAAAAACATTGAGCGCCGTGCTTTGCAGAGATGAGAAATTATATTCCGCGTAGTCGTCGATCTTTTCGAGGATGCGCCTTTGAATGGCCGATGCCCGTGAGTACTCAAGGCAGAGAGGTGCGTATTCCACAGATGCTCTTTCTGGCATGCACAACTTCCGGAGTTAGTGTAATTCTGCATTATGATCAGGCGGCGACACACTGACTCAGCAACGACCTTCAGTGATACGAAAACGATCATACGGAGAAAATTCATCGCAAACAAGACATATTTTTTTGCCGGAATTTTTCCGGCATTGAATTGGTGGAGATACATCTGAAGGGCTGAATAAGGGCGCCTTCCATTCTTTACAAGAATGGAAGGCCTGTCGTAGTGAATATGAGGAGGATGTTTGGCATTGAACGCCAGGTGAGCGATATGAACAACCAATCATTGTTTGACTCATTTTTTCACGAAAAGTCCTTGTCGTTTCTGGACAGACTCATCCAGCTCAGCCTGGACGAGGACGGAAAGGATTTGACGTCCATGGCTCTTTTTTCTGAGAATGAGCAGGCAGAGGCCGGCATTAAGGTCAAGCAGGATACCCTTGTTGTCGGCCTGCCCATTGTGCCCATGATCCTTGGGCGTTTTCCAGGTCATGTCCGCATTGAATTTGTCGTGTCTGAAGGGGCGCATGTCCCTGCAGGGACCCATGTCGTCAAATTTCAGGGGTCCGCGACGACACTGCTCAAGGCGGAACGGGTGATTCTCAATTTCATCGGGCGGCTGTCCGGCATCGCCAATCTGACACGGACATTTTGTGAGAAAATTGCCGGCTCCGGGGTGCGATTGCTGGATACTCGGAAAACAACCCCCGGCCTGCGGTACCCGGAAAAGTACGCCGTGGCCATGGGCGGTGGAACCAATCATCGGCTAGATTTGAGTGAAATGTTGATGCTCAAGGACAATCATATCGACAGGGCCGGGGGGATAACCCCGGCGGTGCGCCTTCTTCTCGCCGCTTACGACCCCTGTCCGCCCATCGAGGTGGAATGCAGGACTCTGGCGGAGGTCGCGGAAGCTGCTGCCCTGCCTGTGCAGCGAATCATGCTGGACAACATGAGCCGCGATGAAATGGCGCGGGCTCTGGCCATGATTCCCCCCGGGATGGAAACGGAGATCAGCGGCGGGGTCAAACTGGAAACCATCGCCGAACTGGCGGCACTGGGCCCAACATTCATTTCCGCCGGCGCACTAACCCATTCCGCCACCTGCGCGGACATCAGCATGGACATCTATCCCGTGTCCGAAAAAGTGAACTCAAACGGAAGTTGATAAATTTAAAGAACTCAGCTGATGTTCGAGTAACTGCTAAAAAAGGTCGGCATCCAGGCCATGCTTGCACTATTATCGAGCAGTTGCATGACGAATTTTCGCTCTTCTTTTCAATCCCAAGGATCGTTGAATGAATAACCATATATCCGAACGAATCACGGCGCTTCGCCAACAGCTCGGCTCATCCCTGGCCATTCTCGGTCATCATTATCAAAGCGACGAGGTTGTTCAGCACGTGGACTTCCAGGGCGATTCCCTGGAGCTGGCGCGGAAGATACCGGATTTGGACGCCAAGTATATCGTCTTCTGCGGCGTTTCCTTCATGGCCGAGACGGCGGCCCTGCTGGCCACGAAAGAACAGTCCGTCCTGATACCTGATCCAAAGGCCCACTGCTGCATGGCCGGTACGGCGCCGACTCAGCGGGTGGCCAAGGTCCTGCAGGAAATTACCGACCTTGGGCGCAAAGTGATTCCTCTGGCGTATGTCAATTCCACGGTGGGCGTGAAGGCGCTGTGCGGCGAGTATGGCGGCAGCGTGTGCACGTCGGCCAATGCCGCGATCATGCTGGACTGGGCCATGGGCCAGGGAGACTGCGTCCTTTTCCTGCCGGACAAGAACCTGGGGATGAATACCGCTGATCTGCTGCGCATTCCGGTGCAGGAGCGGGCCGTACTGAATGTGCGGGACAAGGACGGCCTTTTGGACTCGGATTCCCTTTCCAGAAAGCTTCTGCTTTGGCCGGGAGTCTGCGCGATCCATTTTCGGCTCAAGCCCGAGGATGTCCGGCTTGTTCAGGAAGACGATCCCCGCCCCCTGGTGTTCGTGCATCCGGAATGCGAGCCCGGCGTTGTCGCCCTGGCGAATGTGTCGGCCTCCACTTCCGGGATCATCCGGGCTGTCCGGGAAGCGTCGCCGGGCGCGACGATCTACATCGGCACCGAGGACAATCTTGTCCTGCGGCTGGCAAGGCTGAATCCAGACAAGCATATCTATCCATTGGGAGCCGGGTATTGCAGCGCCATGCTGAAGATAACCGAAGCAAGACTCCTGAGCACACTTGAAAATCTTGACGAGCATGCGGCGGTGCGGGTGGATTCCGCCATCGCCCCCAAGGCCCGCAAGGCCCTGGAAACCATGCTGGACGTCATGGCGAGCAGAAAATGATCGATACTGTCGAGACACGAGCCCTGGTCATCGGCTCCGGGATTGCCGGTTGCGTCGCGGCGCTGACCATCGCCGAGGCCGGCGTGGATGTAGTGTTGATCTGTGCTGGTCGCCAGCTGGACGACGGGAACACGGCCCTGGCCCAGGGGGGGATTGTCTACCGCGGGCTTGGGGATTCCGCGCAGCTGATGGCCAAGGACATCATCACCGCGGGCTGGGAGTTGAACTATCCCCGCGCCGTGCGGTTTCTTTGCCGCAAGGGGCCGGAAGTCCTGAACAAGATTTTTCTGGAAAAACTGGCCGTGCCCTTTGCCCGTGAAGAGCACGGGGAATACCACCTGACCATGGAAGGCGGTCACAGTCGGCCTCGAATCCTCTACAGCGCGGACTATACCGGGCGTGTGATCATGGACAGCCTGATCGTGGCCGTACGCAAGAATCCGCACATCCGCGTGATGACCGAAATGACGGCCATCGACGTCCTGACCACCCACCATCACAGTCATTCCCTGGAAATACGCTACCAGATCGAGAACCAGTGCGTCGGGGCGTACGTGCTTGAACATTCCACGGGAATCGTCCGGCGTTTTCTGGCGGATTACACGGTTCTGGCCACGGGCGGGATCGGCCAGATCTACCTGAACACCACCAATACTTCGGGCTCGCTGGGCTCGGGTTTTGCCATGGCCCACCGCGCCGGGGCCAGGCTGATGAACCATGAATACATCCAGTTTCACCCGACATCCCTGTTTCACCGCAGTCCGCGCAAGTTCCTGATTTCCGAGGCAGTGCGCGGCGAGGGCGCGAAACTGGTCAACGTTCACGGCCATGCCTTCATGGCGGATTATGATCCCCGGGCTGATCTGGCTCCCCGGGACATTGTGACCAGGGCCATTGTCGATGAGATGCTCAAGACCGGCGAGGACTTTGTCTATCTTGACGCAGCGAACTACATCGACACCGATATCGCGCAGCGCTTTCCGACCATTCATCAGAAATGCCTGGAAGGCGGGGTCGACATGGCCAAGGAACCCATCCCGGTTGTCCCGGCTGCCCATTACTTCTGTGGGGGCATTCTGGTGGATCAGCAGGGGCGGACCACCATCGAACGGCTCTATGCGGGCGGCGAGTGCGCGTGCACCGGAGTTCACGGAGCCAATCGCCTGGCGAGCACTTCGCTGCTGGAAGGATTGGTGTGGGGGCACGCCATCGGGCAGGATATCGCGTTGCGCGTGAAGCGCAACGCCATGCTGAACAACCGGTTGAAGTCCTCCATCGCTCCGTGGTTCGCCCTGGGGCATCGCCAGAACGAGGACCCGGTACTCGTGAGTCAGGATTGGGCGACCATCAAGCATACCATGTGGAACTACGTGGGCATCAAGCGGACCACGCCCCGCCTGAAACGCGCTTTCGACGACCTGCGCGACCTGAACAAACGCCTGCACTCCTTCTACAAGGAAACCCAAATTTCCAAATCTCTGGTGGATCTGTTCCACGGCTGCCAGACGGCCTACATCATTACGACGGCGGCCATGCGCAATCCCCAGAGCAAGGGATGCCATTACCGGGATGACACGTAGCGTGATCCGCACGTTGCGCCTGAACTTGTGAACCATGGCTGAACAGTTTCCTTCCCCTCCGCATCTCTCTTCATGGAGAAGTTACCGTGGTCGGTGCCGGCCGGGACCAGGGGAAGTAGGATTCCAAGTGGTGGTGGCGCAGACGGATCTGTGGGTTGTCGCTGAAAGCGACTTGCGCAGGGAAGTGCTGCAGGCCGTGAATGACTGCCGCGGACAACTGGAGGCGCACATCGCGGTCCAACCCGAATTCGCGACCAGCCTTGAGCCCGTGGACGTCAAGTCTTCTGTTCCAGCCGTCATCCAGGCCATGGCCAAGGCTGGTCGGATCTGCAACGTTGGCCCAATGGCCGCCGTGGCCGGGTCCGTGGCGCAATGGGTAGCCGAACGATGCGCGTCACGGAGTCCGAACCTCATCGTGGAGAATGGCGGAGATCTTTACCTGCAATCGACCCGGGAGCGCATTGTCGGCCTGCTTGCGGTTCCCAAAAGCGAAATGAGCATGGGATTACGTTTAATGCCTGAGGATTTCCCTTGTTCACTTTGCTCATCATCAGCAACCATCGGCCATTCCCTGAGCTTCGGCCAAGCCGACCTGGTGGTGACGCGCTCCAAAAACGCCGCCCTGGCCGACGCCGCGGCCACCGCCCTTGGCAACATGCTGCAGTCGCCCGGGGAGATGTCCCGGGTCATGGATCAGGCCAAACGTTTCGCCAGACATGGCTTGGACGGGGTCTTCGCCCAGTGCGGGGACCAGGTGGGCGTTTGGGGCAAGATGGACTTGGTTTGCCTTGAGTCGACGTAACAAGCCAAGCCTCAGCTGACTTGATCCAATGTCCCTTCCTCTTCGGGCATGATTTCCAGCAGATCGTGCTTCAGGGCCCAATGCAGGCAGAAGCGAACGGTTGCCTGGTCAATCTGGGGAAAGAGCCGGTCCATTTTCATCACCAATTCAGCAAAGGTCACTGGCTTGCGGGCGCAAAAAAGGATCTGCCTGATGGCCTCCGGCGTGACCAGATCTTCCAACCCGGCATAGATCACCGGAAAATCCCGACCCGAATAGATTTTTTCGCCAATGCGCGAGCAACGCAGTCTTGTTTGCGCGTCCATGGTTGAATGGTGAAAGCCGGCAAAAATTCCGGCATAGGGAAGCTCCAGGGGACGGGCGAAGACTTTTCCGGGCAAGGGGGCGACCTCCTGCTCCCAAAGGTGATCCCAAAGCGCAAGATGTTGCCGGATCAGATCCGGCCAGGAGTAATGGGTTCTGACGTGGAGTTCGGCCCGCCGGCCCATGTCGCGGCGTAGCTCGGGGTTGTCGATCAGCCGTCTCAGGGCTTCGGCCAGTGCAGGTACAAGGACCGCCGTTTGTTGCGCCAGGAGAAACTGGACCTCGTAATCCGGGATCAAGCCGGAAAGCATGTCGATGTCGTCTGAATCCTTTGGCCCGATGGTGGGAATCAAATATCCGGTCTGTTCATGGAGAACGATGTCCCGGTACCCGCTGTAATCGGCGGCGATGACCGGCAGTCCGGCCAGACCGGCCTCCAGGAGGGTCAGCCCGAAGGTTTCCTGAGGATTGTCCGCCAGGGAAATGAAGATGTCCGCCGCGGTATAGAGTTCCTGCTTGAGCTCATCGTCGGGACGGGGAATGAGCCGGATGGGAAGCCCGACGTTGCGGGCCAGGGCGGAAAATGTTTCGGGAAAGTCGTCCCGCGGCTCGACCCAGCCGGCTATCACAAGCAGTACCCGGGAGTCTTTTTTCGGAGCAATCCGCTGCCATGCCCGGAGCAGGGGCAACAGGTCCATTTTGGCATGGGGCGAAATTCTGCCCAGCACCAGCATTACGCAGGTCTCGTCGGACGCCTTCAGGCCGTCTCTGCCCTTGCGGCGAATGGCCTCGTGGGGAGCTGGCGTGCTAGGAGGCTTCATGCCCAGAGGGATGACGGACACCTCGGGCTGCGGGAACCGGTGCGCATCCAGCTCGAAATGCCGGCGCAGATGGGTGAAATAGGCCTGCACGGCGCCTTTTCCGGCACGTGACGTGGCGATGATCCCGTCGCGGGCCGTGCATCCGGACCAGAGGTGGGCCAGGAATTGGGCCGGGTATCCGGGATAACTCAGGGAATGAGTGACGCTGGTGACGGGAAAGAGGTCGTCGGAATAGGCGTTGCGCAATCGGGCCAGGGCAGGGGGGTGGTTGATGCAGTCCGAAAGATGGAAGCAGTGATAGCCATTGGTCCGCAGGGCTTTCGGCAATTCATGGCGCAGGAAAAAGCGGACATGACCGTTATTCAGAAAGCCTGGATATCGTTGCCTGAAAATCTCCTCGGTCTGCTGTACTTCTCTGGGCGTGGCAAGAAAGAAATGGTAGGCGTCAAACGGATCGAGATCAAAAAGGGCCGACAGAAACTGCTCATTCGCCACCCTGCGGCCCCAGATCGCCCCGGATTCGAGAAACGGATCCAATGTCCCCCAGATGCGGGGCTGTGTTTTCGTCATGGAAGCGTCTTTGGTCAAACGAACCTCGGCAAATTCTGAACTTACCGCCCCTATTGCCAACTTCCCAGATAAACAACGAATCTCTTCTAATCGCAATCGCAATCGCAATCGCAATCGTGTCTACTCACCTGAGGAAGTCGCGCTGGACTCTCCGACCTCGCAAGTTCCACCCCGCTTCCTCCCCTCGTAATCAGCCTGCCTTGCCCGCCTCCTGGATGTCCCGGGTCCGGATCTCGGCCCGCTTGATCTTGCCGCTGATGGTTTTGGGCAGTTCGTCGAGATACTCCACGACCCTGGGATATTTGTAGGGGGCGGTCAGGGATTTGACATGCTCCTGGAGCTCTTTGGTCAATGCTTCCGAAGCAGCATATCCCGGAGCCAGCACCACCGTGGCCTTGACCGCCTGGCCGCGAACCGGGTCCGGGATGCCGGTGACAGCGGCCTCCACCACGGCCGGGTGGGTGATCAAAACGCTTTCGACCTCAAACGGTCCGATCCGGTAGCCGGAACTCTTGATCAGGTCGTCCACCCTTCCCAGAAACCAGAGATACCCTTCCTCGTCCGTCCAGGCCTTGTCGCCGGTATGATAATACCCGCCGGCCCTGGACTGGGCCGTCTTCTCCGGCTCATCCAGATAGCCGGTGAAGAGTCCCAGGGGATTGCCGCCATCGAGGCGAATGCAGATCTCGCCCTCCTCGCCCGGCGCGCAGGGCTGCTGGTCGTCGTTGAGGAGCACCACGTCCCACCCCGGACTGGGCTTGCCGATGGAACCCGGCTTGGGCGTCATGAAGGGAAACGTGGCGACCTGCAGCGTGGTCTCGGTCTGTCCGTAGCCTTCGTAGATGGCCAGTCCGGTGGCTTCTTTCCAGGCATGAAAAACGCCGTCGTTGAGCAGTTCTCCAGCAGTGGTGCAATGACGCAGGCTGGAGAGGTCCAGGCCGGAGAAATCCTGGCGAATCAGGAATCGGTACACCGTGGGCGGTCCGCAGAAGGACGTCACCTTGTGCTCGGCCAGGAGCGCCAACAGCTTTGCCGGATCGAACTTGCCCCGAAAGTCGTGGACGAAAACAACGGCCCCGGCCATCCATTGACCGTAGAATTTCCCCCAGACCGCCTTGCCCCATCCCGTATCGGCCAGTGTAAGGTGGATGTCGCCTGGGCGCAGATCATGCCAATGGATTCCGGTGGTATAGTGACCCAGAGGATAGGTATGTACATGCTCGACCATCTTCGGCGGCCCGGTGGTGCCGGAAGAAAAAAAGATCAGCAGGCTTTCCTGGCCGCCGGCTGCGTCTTCGGGCCGAGGAAACGTTTCTGCGGCTTCGGAAACGGTCGCGGCGTAATCCAGCCAGCCACGTGCCGGAAGCGTCGCCTCTCCGGATCCGACATGAATCAGGGTGCGCAGGCCGGGACAATCCGCAAGGGCAGCTTGAACAACGGGCGCGACTCCGCCATCGACTATCGCGGCCTTAATGCGGGCGAAGTTGACCCGGTAGACGATGTCCTTGGCGGTGAGCAGAGCTGGGGAAGGCACGGCCACGGCGCCAATTTTGTGCAAGGCGAGCATGCTGATCCAGAACTCCACCCGTCGGTGCAGGATGAGCATCACCCGGTCGCCTTTGCCCAGGCCGAGTTTCCGGAGGGCATTGGCCAGCTTGTTGGATTCCAGCTCGAAGAAGCCAAGGGTGTAGTCCTTACGAACTCCGGCATCGTCGACATGGATCATGGCCGGTCGGTCAGGATCCTGCCGGGCCTGTTCGGCCAGAAAGTCAAAAGCAAAATTGTAGTTTTCAGGTATGTCGATCTGAAAGGATTTCACAAAGTCTTCGTATGACGTGGAGGAAACGTTCATTTGTCGCTCGTTCTCGATGAGATGTTGAAAAATTCGACGCGGGCTTTGCGCTTCCAGGAGGGATCAGTGGTGGGAAATCAAGACACACCATGTTCCGTCACTGCCGGTTCCCTTGAATGGTGTGGAATTTCCGGAGGTTTCACAGGCAGTTGGCACCGCGAAGGCCTAGATAATGACGTCCAGAAACGTGGCTTCGGCCTGATCCAGCCCTCGCAGCGCATGGGGCGTTCTGGACGTGAAGTAGAGGCTGTCTCCCGGTTCCAGGATGAGAATCTGGTCGCCAAGGCGGAGCTCCAGCTTGCCGGAGATCATGTGGATGAATTCCTGGCCGGCGTGTTCGGTGAATGTCAGCTCATCTTCGGTTTTCGGCGGCACGGTCACCAGAAACGGCTCCATCCTGCGGCCGGTGAAACTGAAGGCCAGGCTTTTGTAGGTGTAGTCCTTGCGCCGGTCCACGCTCATGCCTTTGCCGCGGCGGACCAGGGCGTGATTGTGCAAATGGGCCTCGCCACCGGAAAGGAGGACGGTCAGGTCGACGCCGCAGGCCCGGGCGATCTGAAAAAGATGGCCTACCGGAATTTCCACTGTACCGGATTCGTACAGGGCAACTTTATCCGATGTGGATTCAATCTTTGCGGCCATTTCTTCGACGCTCAGGTCCAGGGCTTCGCGCAGCCCACGCAGACGCGGGGCGATATGCGTGTAGGGCGGATCTTCCAACGATGATGGAGGCATTGGTTGAGACATGATTACCTTATTGACGTGTTGAGATCAGGTTCAGAGCCATGGTCACGGCATTAAGCAGGCTTTCCGGTGAAGCCGCATCCC
Organism: Desulfonatronum thiosulfatophilum; assembly: GCF_900104215.1. Taxonomy (NCBI): domain Bacteria; kingdom Pseudomonadati; phylum Thermodesulfobacteriota; class Desulfovibrionia; order Desulfovibrionales; family Desulfonatronaceae; genus Desulfonatronum; species Desulfonatronum thiosulfatophilum. The sequence goes on from NZ_FMXO01000005.1 coordinate 24,955, forward strand.
TGCCGACGAGATCATACCCCGTGCCGTGATCCGGACTGGTGCGCACATAGGGCAGGCCAAGGGTCATCTGGATGCCGGCATGAAAGTGGAGCAGCTTGAATGGCGCGAGTCCTTGGTCGTGATACATGGCCAAGACGGCAGAGAAGTCGCCGATCCTGGCGCGGTGAAAAACTGTGTCCGCGGCCAGCGGACCGACGACGTTCCATCCCCGGGCCGTTGCCTCGGCCACGGCTGGAGTAATGATTCTTTGTTCCTCGTCACCGATGCTCCCTTCCTCCCCGGCATGCGGATTGAGGCCGCATACAGCAATGGGCCGGCGCATGTCCATAGAATGCATCAGCTTGTGCGTCAATTCCAGCTTGTGGAGAATCAGTTTCGTTGTGATCAATTCCGGCACGGCCCGCAGTGCCGGGTGGGTGGTGGCCAAACTGACCCGCAGTTCCGGTCCCCAGAAATGCATGCAGACATTGTCCCCAGACAATCCGGCACGGGCGGCCAGGAATTCGGTATGCCCGGCATAGGCGAATCCTGCCTGCTGGAGCATGGCCTTGTTCAGCGGGCAGGTGACCAGTGCGTGGGCGGTGTGAGAGTCAAGCAGGGTGCAAGCAATTTCAAGGGATTCGCCGGCGGCCTTGCCCCCGGCTATGGTGGCCAGTCCGGGCTGAAACGGTAACCTGGAAAGGCTGGGAGGAGCATGGAGATACACTCCGGAAGGCTGCAGGGAAATTGTGTTCACATCCGGTAAGGGGCGCCAGAAGGAGGGTTGGCTCCTCATCCGCAGGTGATGATGCAAAGCCTGTTCAGGTCCGATGATCAGGATGCGTCCATCGGGGAAGAGTGATTCGCCGAAGATACGACAAACAAGCTCCGGACCCAGACCGTTTGGATCTCCAAGAGTCAGGGCGACGGTGGAAAGGCTTGGCGCTGCCGACTGGCCCGACTGCGTCTTAGTATGCATACGGGAAGGGCATGATGCAGTTATAATCGGCTAGTATAAAAGGACGATTGTAGAGGCTTTTCGGGCTTTGATCCGCAACCGGGACGCGGTCGGGAATGGGAAGTCATGCGTCCTTTTGTCGGGGAGAAAGGGAGAGACAATCCTCACGAAAGACGCAACCGGTCTGGTCGCAAAAACCTGTCTCGGCCCGGGCGAAGCAATCAAAATTGCCTTCATCAAGTTGGATCATTCGAATGGCTTGAATCTTGGTGATGCCGATGCCGAACTTGATTCCTTTTTCCTTGGCCATGGCCCGGATTTCGTTCATTTTCATGGGTAAAACGTCCTCATTTTTCAGGTTGAAGGCACGTATTGCACGGAAATCTCGTCCAACAGCTTATCCTTTGGACAGATCCGCGCCAAGTTCGCTGTAGGCCCGAATATATTTTTGAGCCGCGCTGGTCCATGAGAAATCGGTACGCATGGCCCGCACCTGCATTGCATTCCACTGCTGACGCTTTGACCAAAGGTCCAGGGCCTGATTGATGCATTTCAGAAAGGCATCAGATTCGGCGGGCGAAAAGATGAAGCCCGTAGATTCCGGGTGGGGGTAACTGACGATGGTGTCCAATAAGCCCCCAACCGCCGAGGCGACGGGCAGGCTGCCGTACCGGAGGCTGTACATCTGGGTCAGGCCGCAGGGTTCGTATCGGGAGGGCATCAGGAACAAATCCACGCCGGCCTGAATGCGGTGGGCCAAGTCCTCCGTATATCCGATCCGCGCCACGAATCGACCAGGATAGGTTTCCATCATGTCCTGGAGCAGGGCCTCGAACTGCAGATTGCCTTCGCCCAGAACCACAACGGATACGTCACGACGGAGCAGTTCCGGCAGGATGTCCAGAAGCATGTCGATGCCTTTCTGACGACGCAGACGGCCGACAAAGCCCAGCAGTGGGCGGGTAAGCATTTTCGGGTCCAGACAAAGTTCATGGAAGAGACTTTCCTTGCAGCGCAGTTTGCCTTTCAGCAGTTCCGGTGAGTAGGTGCACGGGAGAAACCGGTCCTGACGAGGATCCCAGATTTCGTAGTCGGCTCCGTTGAGGATGCCTCGCAGGTCCGAAGCCCTGTACTGAAGAATGCCTTCCAGTCCGCATCCGAATTCCGGTGTGAGTATCTCTTCCGCATAGGTCGGACTGACCGTGGTTACCATATCTGCGTAGGAAATTCCGCTTTTGAGAAGATTGAAGTCCCCGAAGTATTCGGCCCCGCCGCTGTGCCACGCCGTATGAGGCAGTCCGGAGTGCTGAAAGAGGCGGTAGGCGAAGCGGCCCTGGAACGCCAGGTTGTGGACCGTCATCACGGACTTGGTGTTCTCCCAGAAGGGATCGACCTTGCGCAGGAAGTGCAGGTATGCCGGCACCAGGGCGGCGTGCCAGTCGTGGGCATGGATGACGGCCGGTGGATGGGCCAGTCGTCTGGTCCACTCCATGGTTGCCCGGCAAAAGAAAATAAACCGCTCGCAGTTGTCGAAATAATCTCCCTTGTGGGTGCAATACAGAAAGCGCCGATCAAAATATTCACCGCGCGAGATGAAGTAGACCGGCAGGCCGTGGTAGTCGGCCAGGAAAATGTCTGCTGTGGTGTCCGGCCAGGGGTAGCCGACGGGGCAGTCCTCGTAAATCAGCCGCAAGGGGAATTCGCTGCTGGCGAGCCGGCCATAGAACGGGGTGATCACCCCGACATTGACGCCGAGCCGGGAAAGAGCCAAAGGCAAGGCTCCCATCACGTCCGCGAGCCCCCCGGTCTTCGAAAACGGGTACATTTCCGAGGTCACGAACAGGACCTGAGGATAGTTGTCCATATGATTTTCTCCCGTCAACGGCGTCCGCTGGCTTTCAGGGAACGGGTTTGTTCAGGGGCTGAAAGATACGCAAATAATCTTGCAGGATCCGGCCATGGTCGAAGGCCAGGTCCGAAGGCAGGTCGTCCACTGGAAAAATCCCGATTTTGCCTGCATCGTCTCCGGCTTTCATTTGTTCCGGGTTGACGGCCTGGGCCGTGTAAACGGTAGTTATGGTGTGCTGGCGGGGATCACGCCGGGGATCGGAGTAGACGCCGAGAAGACCGGTCAGCTCGACATCCAGGCCGGTTTCTTCCCGAGCCTCCCGCACAGCGGCCTGCTCAGCGGATTCGCCATGGTCGATGAACCCCCCGGGCAAGGCCCAGCCAGGTGGCGGATTGCGGCGCTCGATGAGCACTATTCCCTGTCCGGGGATGTGGATAAGGATGTCCACCGTGGGGACGGGATTGAGGTAATCCTCCAGCAATCCGGCGCAGTGTGAACACGTTTTATGTAATTTTGGCATGATATTATGATATTTTTTGGCGAGTGCGTCGAGAAAACAATCGATATCAGGTCGTCAACCTTCTATTAGGATTAAGCCATGTCATTCACGGCGAAAAAATAGTAAACGTACCCATCACAAAGGGCAATATATTCTTTATTTAGAACAAGTATTCAGCCGAGGTCCGGTTTGTCTTGATATTGCAATCTCGCATGTTTGGCGGGCACTTGTCTTTCAAAAAAGAACGCAAGGCGATGATTCACTCCGTCAATGACGTCACCTCGGCCTCGATGATAAAATGAGAATGGTTCGATGCGCCCTTTTGGTTACCCGGTTGGCTGACGGCTATGACTCCTCCCGAAGGCTGCACGACCCGATTGACGCCGCTAAAAATGCTGTAGGCCACGCTGCCTGATCCGCAGGCGGTCTCGGGAACAAAAGAATCCACCGCCGCGACATGAACGTAGGGGGTGATGCGGTTTTCCGCGTACAGGACAGCACCAAAGGCCGGCATGGAGAACCGGGAACAGAGATCCGCAAGGAACGCCTTACCCATGTTCGGGCGTTGTGCCGATGGGAGCAGGATGAAGCCGATGCCTTGCAGCAGTATAATGTTGTCCTGCCTGCTCCACGAAATGGGCACGGTGATGACGGTTGTGCCGCCATGGTTTTTGTAGGCAACGGGCTGCTCCAGCCCGCTGACTTTGATCCAACCTTGTGGTCCCAGGGTGGACGCAAAGGCCAGGGAGGCATTGATGCAAAATTCTCCGCCCATCATTTCCATTCTCGGGGAACGGGAATCATCCACCATGATGAATCCGACCTGCTCCACCTCCTGGAGAAGGTCGGCCACAAGGGTCTTGCGCCTGCCTGAAGGGCATTCCAGCACAAGAGCTGTGGAATTGCCTCCGGCAATGAGAAATTTTTGGATTTGCATACATCCCCCGGGGATCGGATATGCCCCAGACTGATCACAAAGTGAACGTGCGCCGCAGCAAGGCCGGTTGTTCTTGTCCCGGCCTTGTACAAGACGAATCAGTTGCAGTGGCAGGCGCAATGGACGCTCCGTCATGCGGCAGTCGAGCCGTTTCGCCGCCTGCACTGCTGCCAGGCTGATAGCCTCAGAGTTCAGAAAAGCCAAGCATCATTCGCTTTTTCCTTTGCGGCTACTTGACATCTTGATCATCGCCTTTGAGTATGTTCGATGCCGCGGTAACACACCTGCCGAAGCGGTCAAAACACGGAAGAGAAAAGCATTCTGGAGAGAAGATGAACAATTGCTGGCGGATTCTGTTGGTGATGATATTTTTAGGGCTGGTAAATGGCGGCGAGGTTCTCGCCCAACCTCCCGGACAGCCTCCGGCCGTTGTGGAGGTGGACAGCATTACATCCGGCCTGATGCGTGTGGAAAAGGAATTCCTGGGCACGGTTTACTTCCAGGAAACCTCCCTGGTGGCCGCTGAAGTCAGCGGGCGGATCACGGCGGTGCATTTCGAGCAGGGCGACACGGTCAGCCAGGGCGCAAAGCTGGTGACCATGGACGGGGTGTTGAAGTCCAAGGACCTGCAGTCGCGGCAGGCGCAACGCGAGGAAGCGCTGGTGGAACTTGCCCGGGCCCAGCGGGAACTGGGACGATTGGAGCGGCTTTTCGAGCAGAGCACGGTTTCCGAGCAGGAATATGATCATGTCCGGTTTCAGGTCGAGGGGCTTGAGCGCCGGGCTGAATCTCTGGCGGCGGAGATCGCCAAGATCCAGGAAGAACTGCGCAAACTGGAGGTACGGGCGCCCTTTGACGGGGTCGTGCTCTCCCGGCAAAGCAATCTCGGGGAATGGCTGGCTCCCGGTTCCCCGGTGGCCGAAGTGGCCCGCACAGGGCTGCTGGATATTATGGTCAACGTCCCGATCAACGTGGCAATGTCCCTTGAGCAGGGACAGACCGTGGCCGGCCAGGCAGTAGGAAGAGAGCTGGAAGGGCGGGTCACGGCCGTCATCCCAAGGGGTGACGTGGGCAGCCGGACATTCCCGGTCAAGGTGCGGCTGCACGACGAACCAGGATTGCTGGAAGGCATGGAGGTCCGCCTTTTCATGCCAACCGGTGAAAGCCATGAGGGGCTGATCGTTCCGCGGGATGCGGTGGTTTCCAGTCCCATGGGCAGCGTCATTTTTCTGGTCCGGGAAGAGCAGGCCAGAATGATCCCGGTGACCGTCGCCGCCTATGCCTGGGACAAGGCCGGCATCCAGGCCCAGGGGGTCGAAGAGGGCGATCTGGTTGTGGTCAAGGGGCAGGAGCGGCTCAGGGACAACCAGCCCGTGCGCCTTCGCGGCAACCAGTCCGAGGGCGCCGGACCCTGATGGACGCGAGGATTATCTTCGAACACTGATCTGGATCGGCGTGAGGCGCCGGTGGTCCGCGCGACATTTTGCATAAAAGACTTCCATCTGAATCCACTCCCGAGTCATCAATGAATCCAATCAGTTTCGCCATTCGTAATCCGGTCACCATTATGGTGGGCGTGATTTTCGTCGTCCTGTTCGGCCTGATTTCCCTGTTCGGCATGCCCTATCAGCTCAGTCCCACGGTGGTCGAGCCGGAAATTTCGGTCCAGACGGTCTGGGTCGGGGCCACTCCCTACGAAATCGAGCGGGACATCATCGAGGAGCAGGAAAACGTCCTCAAAGGCATTCCCGGCCTGCTTGAAATGGAGAGCGAAAGCTTCAGTTCCTTTGGCCGCATCAACCTGCGGTTCTCTCTGGGGACGAACGTGGATGACGCCCTGCTGCGCGTTTCCAACAAGTTGAATGAAGTCCGTTCGTATCCCCAGGGCGCAGATCGACCGGTGATTTCCGCCACGGGGGCGGCCTCTTCGCCGGTCATTTGGACTTCGCTGCGGGTGCTGCCGGACAACCCACAGGACATCGACACCTATCGCACGTTTTTCGAGAATGAAGTCCGTCAGAATCTGGAGCGGGTGGAAGGGGTCGCGGATCTTTTCGTCTTCGGGGGCACGCAGCGGGAAATGCATGTCGTGGTCCTGCCGGAGCGGCTTGCGGCTTATGGCATGACCCTGAACGAGGTCGTACGCGGCCTGCAGTCCGAGAACGTGAATGTGGCCGCCGGCAGCATCGACGTGGGGCGGAGGGATTATCGAATCCGCACTGTGGCGGAGTTTCAAAGCCCCGCGGAGATCGAGAACATTCCCCTGCGGTCCACCGGTCTGCAACGGGTCTTCTTACGCGACGTGGGTCATGCCGAATTCGGCTATGAAAAGCCCTCGGCAGCCATGCTGCATAAAGGCCAGAAGGGCATCACCGTGGGCGTGCAGGCCGAACCCGGAACCAACGTCCTGGATCTGACCGACCGGATGGAGGCAGTGGTTCAGGGGCTGAATCGGGACCTGCTCAATCCCAACGGCTTGAACCTGGAATGGCTGGCGGACGAGCGCAATTACATCCTGGGAGCCATCGGGCTGGTGCAGCAGAACATCCTGATTGGCGGAACCCTGGCCTTGATCGTGCTCTTCGTATTCCTGCGGCGCATCTCCACCACGAGCATCGCCGCCGGGGCAATTCCGATCAGCATTATCGGCACCTTCATTTTTATGAACGCCCTGGGCCGCAATCTGAACGTGGTCAGCCTGGCCGGAATCTCCTTTGCCGTGGGCATGCTTGTCGACAGCACCATCGTGGTTTTGGAAAACATCGATCGTCACCTAAAGATGCGCAAGCCCACCTGTCAGGCCGCCCTGGACGGAACCCGGGAAGTCTGGGGGGCCATTCTGGCATCCACCCTGACCACCGTGGCCGTCTTCCTGCCGGTGGTGTTCATTCAGGAGGAGGCCGGGCAGCTGTTCAAGGACATCGCCATTGCCGTGACCTGCGCCATCAGTCTGAGCCTGCTGGTTTCAGTGATGGTCATCCCTTCCCTGACCTGCCAAATTTTCCGAGTGGTCAGTTCGGTCAAGCCGCGGGATCTCGGGCCCCTGCAGCGGCTGGGCGGCTTCATGGTCAATCTGATCATGTTTTTCGTGCGCCAAGCCGTGCGCAACTGGTTCACCCGCATTCTGACCGTCAGCGGTCTGACCGCCGCGGCCCTGCTCATCGCCTGGCTGTTCTTCCCGAAAATGGATTACCTCCCCCAGGGAAACCGCAATCTGATCCTGAACATTCTCATTCCGCCACCCGGGTTGTCCTACCCGGAGAGGGTGGAGATCGGCCGGCACATTCATGAGCGGCTACAGCCCCATTATGATCAGGACCGGGACGGATTTCCGGGTATTCAACACCTGTTTTACGTCGGATCGGAATCCTTCATGTTTTTTGGGGCCACCAGCATCCACGAGCAGCGGGCCGGTGAATTGATCCCCCTATTCCGCAACGTGATCGGTTCCATTCCCGGCATGCTCGGCGTGAGCCTGCAGGCCGGGATTTTTCAAACCAGGCTGGGCCGCGGCCGGACCATCGACATCGACATCGTGGGGCCGAATCTGGAGGAACTGGTGACCGTGGGCGGAGCCATGTTCGGCATGCTCCGGGGCATCTATCCCGGAGCCCAGGTCCGCCCGATCCCATCCCTGGAATTAACCTACCCCGAGATACGTTTCATTCCGGACCGGGATCGGCTCAGGGCGGCTGGAATGACGTCCGCGGACCTGGGGCTGGCCCTGGACGTGCTGACCCATGGACGCAGGATCGGCGAATTCAAGGAAGAGGGGCGGAAAACCATCGATCTCGTGCTGCGTTCCTCCACCGAAACCATGGCCAACCCTGAAGTTTTGCATTCAGCCCTCGTGGCGACACCCCAGGGCATTCCGCTGCCGGTCTCCTCACTGGCATCTATGGAACGGACCACCGGCATCACCCAGATTCGGCACCTGGAGCGTCAGCGGACCGTGACCCTGCAATTGACGCCGCCCGAGGCCGTGACCTTGCAAGAGGCCATGGAAACCGTTGCAACCCAGGTTGTTCCCGCATTGCGTGCCCAGGGACTTTTGGCAAGCTCGAGTGTGGAAATGAGCGGCGTGGCCGACAAGCTGAACGAGACCCGCCTGGCCCTGCAATGGAATTTCGTGCTGGCCGTGCTGATAATTTATCTGCTCATGTCCGCCTTGTTCGGCAACTTTCTCTACCCGTTGATCATCCTGTTCACGGTTCCCCTGGCCACGGCCGGGGGATTCGTGGGACTGAAGCTGGTCAACGTGTTCATCGCGCCCCAGCCTCTGGACGTTCTGACCATGCTCGGCTTCGTTATTCTGGTGGGGGTCGTGGTGAACAATGCCATCCTGCTGGTCAACCAGTCGCTGATCAATGTCCGCCAGCTGGCCATGGAGCACCTGGAGGCCGTGCTGGAAGCCACCAGGGTCCGGCTGCGGCCCATCTACATGAGCATGGCCACCAGCATTTTCGGCATGCTGCCACTGGTGGTCTTTCCGGGACCGGGATCGGAACTTTACCGCGGACTTGGCAGCGTGGTTTTGGGCGGACTAGCTCTTTCAACGGTTTTTACCATTTTTGTGATTCCGTCTTTGCTGGCTTTTTTCATCCGCATGGAAACGCCCGGCTCGGCCGCCGGCTTTGACGATCCCCTGGGCAGACCTGAGCAGTGCGAAATCCCCGAGCAAATCCCCGATCAAACCTTTGATCAAACCAAGGGAGAGGCATATGAAAAGCTATCGTAAGGAATTGTGGTTTCATGTTACAGGGCGTCGGGCCTTCATCAACATCACCCCCCAGGTGGAGGAATGCCTGCGGGAAAGCGGCATCCGGGAAGGGCTGCTGTTGTGCAATGCCATGCATATCACGGCCAGCGTGTTCATCAACGACGATGAATCCGGGTTGCACCACGACTACGACGCCTGGCTGGAGCGGCTGGCGCCGCATGCTCCGATCAGCCAGTACCGCCACAACCGGACCGGCGAGGACAACGGCGACGCCCATTTGAAGCGCCAGATCATGGGCCGGGAGGTGGTGGTGGCCGTCACCGAGGGACGGCTGGATTTCGGAACCTGGGAGCGGATTTTTTATGGAGAGTTCGACGGCAACCGCCGCAAGCGGGTGTTGGTGAAGATCATTGGCGAATAGGTTGGGAAATTCGGCATCCGAATCCGAATTGGATCAGGAATTCATGCGGGGAGGCGGGGAGTGGACCGTTCCCCATGATTGTCAGGGATTGCGGCTGGATCAGGCGTTGATGCGGTGTACGTCCGGGCTGGGGCGGCGAGGAGCCCGGAGAGTATTTGAGCAGTGCCTGGTTCTGGTGGAGGGACGACGACGCGTGGCCGGATTCAGGGTCCAGGCTGGACAGCGGATCAGTCTGAGGCCTCTGGAGAGTGGACGCGGCGATGTGGAGAGCCGGAATCCGGATGACCATCTTCCGGTTGTGTTGGCGGCTCGCGATGAATCCTTCGCGGCACTTGTCAAGCCAAGCGGGATGCACAGTGAAGTTGTGGCCGGAAGCACTGGACCCAGTATTGAAGCGGTGTTGCCGGAACTCTTTCCGGGCATTCCGGCGATCTTGCTCAACCGCCTGGATCAATCCGTTTCAGGTCTTTTGCTGGTGGCCCTGGGTGATCCGGCGGCGCAAAAATATGCCGCCTGGCAGGAGCAGGGCCTGGTGCGGAAGCAATATCTGGCAGCGGTTCGTGGAAATCTCAGCGAAGAGATGTTGATTCAAACGACCCTGGACACGGCCAAACGGCGAAGGGTTCGTCCCATACCCGGAATCGAGCCGGACCCCTTGCGGTGGACTCGGGCTTTGCCGCTTTCATCGAGTGATGAGCGAGATGAGAGTCTGGTTCTTGTGGAAATACTGAAAGGGCGGCGGCATCAGATCAGGGCGCATCTGGCCTGGGCCGGCCATCCGGTGGTTCTTGATCCCCTGTACGGGCCGGGGCCGGATCTGGGATGGATCTATCTGCATCACTGCAGAATAGATTTGCCGGATTTTTCCGCTTCTGTCTTGCCCTGTTGGAAGGAATGGCAAGTGAACCCGTTATGGAAGCATTCGCTTCCGGAAGATCAATCCGGCTGACGCTTAGACATTTTTCATGGGGAAGGACTTGACGATGATGTTTTCACCATGGGAGTCGGTTACCACGATCTGCGTCGCGGCCAAGTCGTTCTTGTCCAATCCCGACGGCAGGTGCAGACGGGTGTTGATGTTTCGAAAGTTGCGGATCCTGAATTGAGGTATCTCTTCGTTTCCAAGAGCCCAATAAGTTTCGTCGTCCTTGCTGATAAAATTGATGGAGATTTTGCCGGACAGGATGTCGTTGGTGAGGTTGCTCAAGTCAAAGCTTGCCAAAAAGCCTCCTTCTGCAACCGAAAGCTGAACGTTGCCCAGCGCGGCCTTGCGTAAGTCCAGATCCTGCAGCACAGCTATTCTCTCTTCCGATTGTTCCTGCAGCGATGCAACTTCAACGGTCTGCCCGTCTTCAAGCTTGAACTGCACTCCGGAAGCGGCCTCTGGAGCCGTTTCCAGGTTATTGAAGGATATGTCCAGAATTTGCTCGGGCTGGTCCAATGGACCGAGCAGTTTTGCTGTTGATTCTTCGGGCAAGGCATCCCATGGCGAAGTCTTTTGCGCGGCAGGAGGGTTTTTCTGTGCGGTAAGCCCGGTCAGGTCGAAATAATCTTTCTGGAATAACCATATGCCCCCGCCGATGAACGTAATGAGCACGGCAACAGCCACGGAAGATCCCAAAAAAGGAAAACTCCTGCCCGTGGGAACCTGCTCAACAGGAGACCATTTCGTCAGATCGGATTCCGCATTGAACTCCCTGAGGACGTCTTCCAGGGGAGCCGTATCCAATCCTAGGAAATTGGCATAGTTTCTAACAAAGCTCTTCAGATATACCGGATGCGGCAAAGCCGCCTCGTCTGCTTCTTCAATCGCTTTGAGGGCAGAGCTGTTGATCCTGGTCGCCGTGGTAACGTCAGCTAGTTCCAGCCCTTGACGCAGCCTCTCGCTCTGGAGCATTTTTCCAAGTTCATTCATGTCCATGCTCGATCTCCAATAGGTATTTCGCTAGTCTAGTATTGATGATGCAACAGTACATCGTTGCCTTCAAAATCGTCTTTCGAACAGCTACTACATTCTTTTGCGAGAGGAATAAACCTGCTGGGCATCAGGATTTGCAATTTTTCAACCTCAATTTGACTATTTCACTGGCAGCTTGGAGACGCTATGGTAAAAAGGTATTTCGGTAAAAACCGGAATTCAGGTTTTTCCTTGGCGTTCGACTGCCCACTCATTTGGGCAGTTACGAAAGGTGCTGTTACGAGAGTCGGCGGTTAGCCCTGATAGACTTGGATTTGGATTGTTCCCTGAAGTGCGTCCGAGGCGCTCGAAGCCATGACATGGGCTTCGGTCATTCCGAGGATGGTCTCGATGGGCATGATGGGCGAGAGGCGAGCGGCAAGTTCGGCAACAAGTACGGTGCTCTTGGCCAGGCCTCCGGTGATGACCAGGGCATCCACCGGTAAAGGGTCGGTAGAGGTGATCAGGGCAGGCAGCAGGGAGGTTGCATGCCGAGCAATGTTGTAGGCAAAGGCATGGAAAACATCTTGAGCATGTCGATCGCCTTCGCGGATTCGCGATTCCACGACGCGAAAATCATTGGTGCCCAGGTGAGCCAGGATGCCGCCTCCGCGCAGGACAGCCCGGCGAAGGCCGGGAACATCGTAATCGCCGTTTTCAAGCAGACGAAGGACTTCCATGACCGGCAAGGCGCCGGTGCGTTCGGGAGTCATGGGACCTTCGCCGTCCAGGGCGTTGGTCACCTCCACGACACGGCCGCGCAGGTGGGCCCCGATACTGATTCCTCCGCCAAGATGGGCGACGATGAACTTGCCTGCCTCATACTTCAGGCCCCGGCGACGGGCGGCTTCCCGGGCCGCGCCGCGCTGGGACAGAGCATGAAAAGCACTTCGTCGATGCACTTGCGGCAATCCTGTGGGTCTGGCTTCCGCGCTCAGTTCGTCCGTGACCACCGGATCCACCACAAGGGCTCTGCCTCCGAAGCGTGAGGCCAACTCCAGGGCCAGCGGCGCGCCCAGATTGCAGGGGTGCTCGCCGTAACGCTGATTCCGAAGATCATCGATCATTTGTTCGTTGATGTCGTAGACGCCGCCGGGCAACGGAGCCAGCAATCCGCCGCGCCCGACCACGGCATCAAGGCGTAGATCTCCAAAAGCCGACTCGGCAAGGGCTTTGAGGACTGTATCCAGGCGCATGGCATACTGACTCCAGACATCGGCGAAAGCAGCCAGCTGCATTTTGGGATGCTGTTCATCGCGGGAAAGGATCGGCTTGCCGTCCTGGAAAAGGACGACTTTCGTGGATGTGGAGCCGGGATTGATGGTCAGGATGGCATGTTGCATACAGCTATAGTTCTGGAGCGGATGATTTTTGGAAAAGTGTCGGCAGTGGTCAGGATGATCGGCCTCTTGCGAGAAAAACCGCCAAGGCGATGGACAGGAACTTGGAGCGGGGGCTGTCGGCTCGGGAGGGCACGACAATGGGAACGGAACTGCCGACGACCACGCCGGCCACATCCAGGCCAAGCAGGGTGTTCAGGCACTTGTAAAGCATATTGCCGCTTTCGATGTCCGGGGTGATGAGAATATCGGCATGCCCGGCGACTTCGTCGACAAAATGCTTGCTGGCCGCGGACCGGGCGGACAAGGCGATGTCCAGGGCCATGGGGCCGGCGACGCGCGCATCGCCAAAAGCGCCTTCGGCGCCCATTCGGGCGATCAGGTCCGCGTCCAGGGTGGCGGGCATTGCCGGATAATTTACCTTCTCCGTGGCGGCAAGCAGGGCAACTCTGGGGCGTACAATTCCCAGCTTGCGCGCCACGGCCAGGGCGTTGCGCACGATTTCCACCTTGCGTTGCAGGTTGGGGCGGATGTTCACCGCCGCGTCGCTGAGCAGCAGCAGTTTTTCAGCATGAGGATTCTCGAATACCGTGACATGGCTGATGATGCCCTGGGGCGGAACACCATGGGTCTTGTCCAGCACGGCCTTGAGCAGCGTGCTCGTGCCGACGCCGCCTTTCATGATCAAATCCGCCTCGTGCTCCCGGAACATGCGCACGGCTTCGCGCACAGCGGCGACGTCGTCAGGAAGATGCACCTGGTGCAATGCGGAAATGTCCGTTCGCAGGTCCCGGGCGATACGGCTGGTGGTCTCCATGTCGCCGATAAGCACCGGATCGATCAGCCCCGCGGCATAGGCATTCAGGGCCGCTTCCAGTGCATAGGCGTCTCCGGAACGGGCAATGGCCAGTCGGGGAGGATTGTCATCCGGTATGGACCGGCGAACCAGTTCGTCAAGAGAGGCTATGGGCATCAGTCAGTGCCTTGCAGTCAGTCGTCGCCGCGCTTGAGAGCAATCATTCCCGAACGACAAAGGCTTTTGATGCCAAAGGGGGCGAGCATCTTGATCAGGCCATCGACCCGTTCCCGGTCTCCGCTCATTTCCACCGTGATCGATCGCTGTCCCATGCCCACCACGTTGGCCCGGAAAACCTCGAAGATCTGCATGATCTGCGTGGTGCAGGCGGATTCCATGGCCACCTTGACCAGAACCAGTTCCCGGTCGACGAATTCCTTGCGCCGCAGATCATCCATGCTGATGATCACATCCATGTCGGCCATTTCCTCAGTGATGCGCTGAATGTCGTCCTCCGATCCATCCAGGCCGATGGTCAGGCGCGATATTGTCGGGTCTTCCGTCTCACCCGCGGAGATGCTGCGGATGTTGACGTTGTATTTGCGGATCGCCTGGGCCATGTCGGCCAGAACACCTGGGCTGTTCTTCGTCAGGGCGGAAATGGTCTGAGTCATGATCCTAGATGCTCCTCATTTAGCAAGATCTTTGGTGTACATAAATGTAATAATCGAGGCATGAAAAGCACAATCAGGAGAAAAAATCTATACAAAATTGTAAGAATAAAATGGCGAGTGTTCTGTTTGAGCCACTAACATTCCAGAATACTGCGTCTTATTTTTTTGGAACAACAGTTGCAAGATGTATTGCGATTTCGAGGCAATGAAAGTGATGGCAACTTCAGGCGTCGCATTCAACCCTTACACGCTAATTCATATCATACTGTTTCAAGTCCAGTATTTCTTGAGGCCACGATATTTGTCAACACAAGGAAATATAAGCAAAGGAGAAGATTTAATGAGTGGAATCCAGTCTCGCTTGAACGCCATTTCGGCGGTTACCAACTACTCGCCGACAGCGGCGCCGTTGAATTTCGCGGAAACAAAACCTACGGACCTGTTCGGTTGTAATGTCTTCAATCACAAGGTGATGAAGGAACGTCTGCCCGGAGATGCCTACAAGTCCCTGAAGAAAACCATCGAATACGGAGAAAAGCTGGACTCGGCCCTGGCCGACATCGTGGCCAACGCCATGAAAGACTGGGCCATTGAACGCGGGGCGACCCATTTTACCCACGTGTTTTATCCCCTGACCGGGTTGACGGCGGAAAAGCACGATGCGTTTCTTGTTCCGGATGGGAACGGTGGCGCTTTGGCCCAGTTCAGCGGCCAAATGCTGATCCAGGGCGAGCCGGATGCCTCCAGTTTTCCCTCCGGAGGACTGCGGACCACCTTTGAAGCCCGCGGCTACACAGCCTGGGACGTGACCAGTCCGGCATACATTCTGGAAAACCCCAATGGAACATTTTTGTGTATTCCCACGGCTTTCGTCTCCTGGACCGGAGAGGCCCTGGACAAAAAAACGCCGCTTCTGCGTTCCCTGCAGGCATTGAACAAGCAGGCCAAGCGCGTGCTTCAGCTTTTCGGCGTGGAGACCAAGCTCCCCGTCATTTCCTATGCCGGACCGGAACAGGAATATTTCCTTATCGACCGAAATTTCGTCTTCAGCCGTCCGGATCTGCTCATCGCCGGTCGAACATTGTTCGGCGCCAAACCGGCCAAGGGACAAGAGTTCGAGGACCAGTACTTTGGAGCAATCCCGCGCCGGGTACTGTCCTTTATGATGGAAGTGGACCGCGAACTGTACAAGCTTGGGGTGCCCGTGAAAACGCGCCACAACGAGGTGGCGCCGGGGCAGTACGAAATCGCGCCTATCTTCGAGGCCGGCAACCTGGCCACGGACCACAACCAGCTGGTCATGACCGTATTGCGCAACGTGGCCAAGCGGTACGGGATGGAGTGCCTGTTGCACGAAAAACCTTTTGCCGGGATCAACGGCTCCGGCAAACATCTCAACTACTCGCTGGGCAATGCCGAACTGGGCAGCTTGTTCGACCCGGGTGAAACGCCGCATGAGAATGCCCAGTTCCTGATCTTCTGCGCAGCGGCCATTCGGGCAATGCATCGATATGGCGCATTGCTGCGGGCCACTGTGGCCACGGCTTGCAATGATCATCGCCTTGGCGCCAATGAAGCGCCTCCGGCTATCATGTCGGTCTACCTTGGAGCGCAGTTAACCGAAGTCTTCGAGCAGATCAAAAGCGGCAACATCAAGGGATCGAAAAAGAAGGACGTCCTGACCGTGGGCGTGGACACCCTTCCGCCGTTGCCCATGGATCCGGGCGACCGCAACCGGACCAGCCCGTTCGCTTTTACGGGCAACAGGTTTGAATTCAGAGCTGTTGGTTCTTCGCAGTCCATTGCAGGCCCGCAGGTCGCTTTGAACACCATGATGACCGAGTCCCTTGATTACATCGCCTCGGAACTGGAAAAAGCCACCAAGGGCGATCCGGAAAAGTTGAATACGGCTGTCCAGAGCCTGTTGAAGAAAATCATCACTGAGCATGAAGCGATTATTTTCAACGGAGACGGCTACTCCGAGGAATGGCACAAGGAGGCTGCAAAACGCGGCCTGCCCAATCTGAAGACGACTCCGGAAGCTCTTCCGGAAATCACAGCCAAACCGGTCATTGAATTGTTCACTAAATACGGCGTGCTGTCAGAGGCGGAACTGCATTCCCGCCAGGAAATCTACCTGGAACAGTACAGCAAGAGCATCAACACCGAAGCCAACCTGGTCATCCGGATGGCCAAGACCATCATCTTCCCGGCTGCCATGCGATATCAGGGCGAGTTGGCCGCGACCTGCGCCAACCTGAAGGCCATCGGACATGATGTGAAGATGATCACTCTCGAAGACGTGACGGCAAAATTGCGCATGATGCAGAAATCCGTAGGGGACCTGGAAGACGTCCTGGAGAAGGTGCCGCACGGAGACACACTCAAGGAAGCAAAGTATTTCTGCGATTCGGTTTTGCCGGCCATTAACACTGTCCGGGAATGGGCGGACAGTTTGGAAATCGTCGTAGCCGACGATCTGTGGGTTTTGCCTAGTTATCAGGAAATGCTGTTCATCAAATAAACGATTCACACCCTCCTCCAATGCAAAAGGCCGCCCCACATGGGGCGGCCTTTTGCATTTTTGCATTGGGGGCAGCTATCAAGTGACGCTGTGATTTACGGCTTCAACGGCAAAAAGCAACTGCGCCAGATGCTGAAACTGCTTCGGAGACAGTTCCTCGGGACGGCATTCCGGCTTCAGTCCCTGGTCAATGAGCCACATGGTCAGGTATTCATGCCAGAAGGACCGAAGGATTGTCTTCAGTTGCTTGCGACGCTGCTGAAAGCAGATGTTCAACAATTTACGAAGAGCCGGGCCGCAAGTTGTCCGTTCTTCATTGGGCAGGGGAAGGAAACGTATTACCGCGGAATCGATTTTCGGTCTGGGATAAAAGACATGAGGGCCAACCACAAACAATCTGCGGACTTGCACATGGCTTTGCACCCAGACACTCAGGGCTCCGTAACTCCGGTTTCCCGGAATCGCGGCGATACGATCCGCGACCTCTTTCTGGACCATGAAAATGCCGCGCTCCAGATCGGATACTCGAGAGACCACGTCCCAGATGATCGGTGAGGCCACATTGTAAGGAAGATTTCCGATGATGTTCCAGGGACCGTGCAGCCGTTCCCATGGAAACTCCAGAGCATCCATCACGAGCAGAGAAAGATCCGGCCACCGCGCTTTCAATTCGGCGGCCAAGTCGGCGTCCTTCTCAAGGGCATGCAGGGTGCATCCGGATTGGTTAAGCCAGCGGGTCAAGGCTCCCTGGCCGGGTCCAATTTCCAAAACTCGAGCGTTGGTTGGCGCATCCAGAGAAGCGACGATTTTTGCAGCTGTGCCTTGATCTTGTAAAAAATTCTGGCCGAGACTGCGTTTCGGGCGATGCGTCGTCCGAATCATGCGTTTGAGCCTTTGGACTTGCATGATCGTAAGAATTTGTCGGATGCATCCGCATTGTGCCTGTCGGCTTTGATGTCGGAGTTCTCGAAGGTTTGCGGAGGGGGCTGATCGTAAGACTCGGGTGAATAAAATCTTGCATATGGTGAGGCGGACATTTTTCGGGCTCGTCTGGCCTGGTGCGCTTTGGTCAGAAACAATGTCAGAAAATAGGCGAACAGGGCGCTGGGTATGGCGATCAAGAAACCGCCCAGCAACATGCTGGCGTAAAAATACCATCCCGTCTGCAGCAATTCGCCAATGGTCCAGTGTTCCGGATTGAGCCGTCCCCGTCCTTCAGGCAGGAAGAAACGGCCAATCCTGAGCATGAGCAGGTAGAAAAAAGGGATGGTCAGCGGATTGGTGATCGAAGTTCCGATGAGGGCGGTAAGCTTGCTGCATCGAAACGCCACGGCCAATATCAGAACGAAAATGGTCTGCAATGGTATGATCGGCAACAACCCGATAAATATCCCCAAGGCCATGCCCAATGCGAGATCATGGGGAGTGGACTTGATGCGCAGAACTTTTTTGTACAGATGGCGCAGGCTGCGTAACAGGTTTTCCCACCACAGCCGTGAAGGTTTCGTTTTCATGTTCAACGTTACGCCAGAATGTCGAAGCGCGCGAACTGCATGGTAAAGCCGGCCCGGCCCTGGGAGGCGGAACGCAGAGCCGTGGAAAAACCGAAGAGCTGGCGCATGGGAGCTATGCCGAGAATAACCTTGGCTCCGGCCCGGTCGAACATGTTGCCGACCCGGCCGCCCCGGGAGTTGAACAGGCCGATGACCTCGCCGACGTGTTCATCCGGAACGGTCATCTCGATGTTCATGATCGGTTCCAGCAACAGGGGGCCGGCTTCGCTCAAAGTCAGTTTCAGGGCTTGGGCTGCGGCCATCTGATAGCCGACAGCGGAGGAATCGCCGTCGCGCCTTTCCAGGTGGGATATTTCCACCAGCACGTCCTGGACCGGATAGCCTTTCACCACGCCGCTGCGCAGACCATCTTCAATGCCTTGGTTCACTGCCTGGATCCAGGCATCCGGCCAGCCTTCGACGGACATGGTCCAGCGGACGACCAAGCCTTCGTCTCGCTTGCGTGGAGCGACATGGACACGAACCGCACCAAAATGCCGAACCTTGCCCAGTTCCCGGTCAAATTCGGCCTGCCCCTGCGCCGGCTTGGTGATGGTTTCCTGGTAAACCACCTGCGGATTGCCGGAGCGTGGAGAGACTCCGTATTCCCGAGCCATTCGTTCCAGAACCACGTCCAGGTGAAGTTCCCCCATGCCGGAGAGAATCAACTGGTCCGTCTCCGGATCCTGATCCAGGAACAGCGTTGGATCCTGGAGCAGAAACAACTGCAAGACTTCAGAAAGCCTTTTGGCGTCGGCCTGGGTTTTCGGCTCCAGAGCCAGTGAAATCACCGGCTGATACTGGGCGATCTGTTCAAGAAGCACCGGGTGATTTTGGTCGGCCAAAGTGTCTCCGGTCCGGGTGGACTTGCATCCGGCCAGTGCGACGATCTGCCCGGCTTGGGCCAGCTCCAGTCGTTGCTTCTTGTCCGCGTGCATCTGGTAGATGTGCGCGACACGTTCGTCAGTGTTCTGTGAAATGTTGCGGATCTGATCTCCCTCACGCAAATTTCCTGAATATATTCGGATATATGCCAGACGTCTTCCGGCTTCCACAGTTATTTTGAAGACCAGTGCCGCGAAGGGGCCGGAAGAAGCATTGGGCAGGAGGATTTCCTTGCGGCTCTCCGGATGCAGGCCTTTTGTCGGAGGCGTATCTTCGGGTGAAGGCAGATAGGTGCAGACCGCATCCAGCAACGGCTGGATCCCGATATTCTTCAAGGCCGAACCGCACAGGACCGGAACCAACGCCCCGCTCAGGGTCAGGCGGCGAATGGTTTCGTTAAGGACCGATAGATCAATGGGCGAGCCTGAGAGATACGCCTCAAGAAGGGCGTCGTCGTGTTCAGCAAGTATTTCCAGGGATTGATCGCGCCAGGGACGAGCTGATTCCTCCTGGGAAGGAGTCAGTGGCACCTCCTGCCATTGGGCACTTTGTTCATTACCGTCAAAGGCAAGGAATCGCATCCGGAGCAGATCGATGACGCCTTTGAAGTCCTGGCCCTGGCCGTCGGGAATCTGCAGGAGCAAAGGAGTGATGCGCAGCTTGGACCGCATATCCTCAAGCACCGATTCGAAGTCCGCACCCAATCGATCCATTTTGTTGATGAAGGCGATTTTGGGAACGCCGAACTTGGCTGATTGACGCCAAACTGTCTCCGATTGCGGTTCTACGCCGCCCACGGCACAAAATACGCCAACCGCGCCATCCAGGACGCGCAGGCTTCGCTCTACTTCAATGGTGAAGTCCACATGCCCAGGGGTGTCGATGACATTCAAGATATGCTGATTCCACTGCGTGGTGGTGCAGGCCGAGGTGATGGTGATTCCTCGTTCCTGTTCCTCGGGAAGATAGTCCATGGTAGCGTTGCCCTCATGAACTTCCCCCATGCGGTGGATGGCTCCGGTGAAGAAAAGAATTCGTTCCGTGACCGTTGTCTTTCCGGCATCGATATGGGCAATGATGCCTATATTGCGAACATGGGCAAGGCCGCCGGTGGATGATTTGGATTTGCTCATGGTTCCGAATATGCTGATTGGAAGTTACAACGACTAAAACGGGGAGAGATCATTCCTGGTTATGAAAACGAAGTCACCACGTGGAAACTATGAATAGGCATTTGAACAGGCCAGAACCATCCCGTGCAGATAAAAAACATCCGCAGGCAGGTTCGGCCAGAACCAACAGCCTTCTTGACCTGGTGTGAAAATCAATCCGGTGGACGGCAAGGCCGTGTCCGAAAGCAGATGGCTTCCGACACCGAGCGTTACACGGGAACCACGGCAAAACTGATCCCATGTGCCGGAATTTGGCTGAATTGAATTTGGCGCTTGGTCCTGGAGCGGTCCCCAGACCTCCAGGGGGGTTGCCGGGTGATTCCTGAGAAGGACATTCCATTCCCACTCGTCTGGAGTTTCATGCCAGATCCGGATTGGCAGCCCGGCCTGAAGTCTCCACACGTCAACGCCGGCAAAAGCCGGTTCAGCGTCCAGGAACAAAGTGTCAACATCATCCAGGGCAAGAATGGTTCCATTCGCATCCAGTTCGGTCATCCGGCGCAGGGTGTCGAGGATCGTCGGGTCATCCATGTGGCAGACGACCTCGGCTCCGCACAGTTCCAGGCTCGTCAGCAAAAGGGCATCCCAACCGGCCTGTTGGCGGAGGACAACCAGAATCTTAGGTATTCCGGCAGTCATGGCTGGCAGCAGAGCTGCCAGGGTTCGTGCCGGACTGGCGTTGATTGCAGATAGTAGTACGACAGCCCAGGGCCTTGGCTGAAGCATGTGCCTTGTTTGGAATCCGGCGGTCCAGTCGGTCCGATGATCTGAGGACCGTAACCGGTTAGGCGGATGAAGTGCGTAGAGTTGGGCGATGTTTTTTTTAATCCATGAACGTTCAAAGTCGCTCAAGGAAGCATAAGCATCGCTGAATGCCTGGTCCGGGATTCGCCAATCGTCAATGAAATCAGGCCAGGCAAGGGGAACAGGTATGGACATTTAAATATTCCGGCTGTGAACGTGGAGGAAAGAGCATTCGGACGTCACGGGCCGGTAAATCAAGACTTGAGGAATCAGAGCCAATCAAGAAGCCTTTTCCATGTCCCTTCTCGTTCTTCCCGATCCTCTCGCGATTGTTGTTTCTGAAAGCGATAGTAGGCAAAGTCGCCCTGTCTGGCGGCATACTCGGCAATTTCATCAATATCTGCAAACTCACGCGAAACCTGCTGGTATCGGTGCCATGCCGGACCATACTGGCCTCTGCGCCAGTAGAAATCGGCAACGAACAACTCGCTCTCGGCTATGCGGGTCCGGGCCTGGGTGATGAATTCGCCCGCTTCATGAGCGTGAACGGAGTCTGGAAACGTTTGCTGGACACGGGTGAAATATTGAACGGCAAGATGCAGATTATCCGTTGGCCGATCGATGGAGCGAAACTGCTTCAGGTAGGACATGCCGACCTGGAACAAGACGTAGGGAATCGATTCATGACCGGGGTGCAGGGATTCAAATTCCAGATAGGTCTGGACAGCGGCATCGTATTGTTCTGACAGGAAGTACGCGTCAGCCAAAGCCAATTCGGCCGCGGAAGTGAAAGGACTGAAGGGATATCTGTCCTTGAGCTTGGTAAAATAGGTGATTGCCTGACGATATTCCTTGGACTCCATGGCTTCGAATCCGGCCTGGGCAAGTTCCTGAGCCGTATCTTCGGGAGGCGTCAAGAAGTAATAGTCAATAATGCCGCAGCCTGAGATCAAAAAGGTCAGGAGCAAGCAAGGCAGCAGAGCGCGAATAGGTGTTGTTTTCACAAAGAGTCCAGAAAAAGGGATGCGGAATTGGCGGCAGTTGCGCCGTCTCCGACAGCGGTGGCAACCTGGCGGCACAATTTGAGCCGGACGTCTCCGGCGGCAAAAATGCCGGGCAGGTTGGTCTGCATTTCCTGATCCGTAATGATGAATCCCTCAGGAGATTGGTCGAGATTCTCAGGAACAAAATCGGTCAGGGCCTTGGAACCGACAAAGACGAAAAGGCCGGAAATAGCGAGCTGGCGTTCAGTTCCGTCTGGGAGATGCTTCACGACCAGCCCATTCAGCTCATTTTCTCCGAGAAGCTCGGTGGCGACGGAATTCATGATGCACTCGATATTCGGAACCTTCTTGACCCGTTCCTGAAAGATTTTGTCCGCCCGAAAAGCATCGCGACGGTGGATAAGATAGACTTTTCCAACAATCTTGGACAGGTACAAGGATTCTTCAAGGGCTGTATTTCCGCCGCCAATGGCCGCCACAGCCTGGCCCTTGAAAAAATTGGCGTCGCACAAAGCGCAGTAGGATACGCCGCGTCCGATAAACTCATCTTCTCTCTGCAACCCCAAGTGCTTCCAGGCCACGCCGGAGCAAATGACGAGGGATTTCCCCTGAATTGTCTCTTCCTCCAGATGCACGGTGTTCAGGCCGGGCATCTGGTGGGTAATGGAGCGCACTTCCTGACGGTAGGCATCATAGGAGAAACCCTTGAGATGGTCAGCCATTAGATCGGCCAGTTCGTATCCTTTGATGCCGCTGGGGTGACCAGGGTAGTTCTCAATCCATTCCGTGGTCAGAACTTGTCCTCCTGTGGCGAGCCGCTCAACCAGGGCGACAGACGCACCCGCACGGAAGAGATAGAGGGCGGCCGTCATTCCTGCCGGACCGCCCCCGATAATAATTGCGTCGTAGGATTTCATGAGCCTACTTGATTTTCTTGGCAATCATGTCCTTGATGCTGCTTTTTGATACGGCACCGGTCAGCTGCTCCAGGACCTCGCCGTTCTTAAACAGGATCAGGGTCGGGATGGCACGGATCCCAAAACGTGATGGAGTCTTGGAGCTTTCATCCACATTCATTTTTCCAACTTTGACTTGACCTGCCAGTTCTTGCGTCAGTTCTTCAATGACCGGGGCGATGGCTCTGCACGGTCCGCACCAGGGCGCCCAGAAATCAACGAGCACCGGAAGGTCGCACTGCAAGACCTCGGCTTCAAAGTTGGTATCATTCAGTTCATGTGCCATGAGTCACTCCTTTTCGCTAGCAGGTTCTTTGGATGTGCCGATTGGGATGGATGGAAGACCATTGGAAGCGGTACATACGCACGAGTGCAAGCCTCCAGACTAGTTGCGCGTGCATGAACTGTCAAGGCGGGCACATTGGACATGGTAGTCCCAGGGAATCGGTTTTCCGCGCGGGACGGCTTCAACGTTCAGGTCATGAGACCATCCTGCCGTGGCCAACAGCCAGCCCATGTAGCCGATCATGGCAGCATTGTCCGTACATAGGGTTGCACTTGGCAGAATCAGCGGCAGGCTACGCTGCTCGGCAGTCTTTCGCAAGATCCCGCGCAGCATGGAATTTGCGGCGACCCCTCCGGCGGCGATCAGGGAGCGGTAAGGATATCCAAGATCCAGTTCCCGTTCAATCTTGATGCGCAAGGCCTCCACAATGCTCCAGTTGAGTGATGCGCACACCGTACAGATTTCCGGATTCTTTCGAGCCCAGCTCATGAGCGCTTCATTGTCCGGAAGACGCGGCAGGCGGAGATGGGGATGCTTCGCAAGGTGGAGAGAAACCGCGGTCTTCAGGCCGCTGAAGCTGAAGTTGAGATTCTTGTTGTCCAGATAGGGTCTGGGAAACATCCGAGGATCCGGTTCGGCCATGGCGGCCAGGGCATCAATGAAGCGGCCGCCGGGGTAGGGCATGTTGAGCATGGATGCCGTCTTGTCCAAGGCTTCCCCGGCAGCGTCATCCAGGCTTCGTCCCAAGAGTTCAAACTCGCTTGGTGAAATAACCCTGTACAGATGGGTATGTCCTCCGGAAACCAAGAGCCCGAGGGCCGGGAAGACGATGTCCTGCTCAAGTCCGGCAGCAAGAAGATGTGCGTGGAGATGGTTCACTCCGACCAGCGGAACGTTCAGAGATAAAGCCAGTCCTTTTGCCATGCCCATTCCAACCAGCAAACTTCCCATAAGCCCAGGCCCCCGGGCCGCGGCCACAACCTGGACGTCGTGGATGTTCCTGCCGGTGCGTTCCAATAAGCGGGCCAGGAGAAAAGGTAGTGAGGTGAGGTGTCGCCGGGAGGCCAGTTCCGGGACAACGCCTCCGAAAAGGGCGTGTACCGCCTCCTGAGAATGCAGGCACTCATCGAGCAACCGGCCATCCTCTACCAGGGCCAGCGCGGATTCGTCGCAGGAAGTCTCAATACCGAGACAGAGCACGATGGGCAGCCTCGCTACGCACCGGAAGCAGCGCCGGCGCGCATGAATTTTTCAACCTGGAGAACATCCAGCTTGGAGCCGATGACCAGAGGCACGCGTTCATGCAGTTCTTTTGGTTGCAGATCGAGAATTCGATTGATGCCGTCCGTGGCCATGCCGCCGGCCTGCTCGACAATCATGGCCAGTGGATTGGCTTCACACATCAGACGCAGCTTGCCGTGGGAACATGCGGGGTCCTTGGTGTCAGCCGGGTAAAGGAATATTCCGCCGTAGAGGAGGTTGCGGTGAAAATCCGCCACCAGGGAGCCGATGTACCGTGAACGGTAGACCCGCTTCGAGTCGTTGTCCGGATTCTTGAAATAGTCCACGGCGTTGCGAGTAGCTTGGTCCCAATAATGCCAATATCCCTCATTCACGGAATAGATCTTGCCCCGTTCCGGAATCTTGATGTCTGGATGCGAAAGGAGAAATTCACCCACGCTTGGGTCCAGGGTAAAGCCGTGTACCCCGTTGCCAGTGGTGTAGACGAGCATGGTGGAGGAGCCGTAAATGATGTAGCCGGCGGCCACTTGTCGGGCGCCTTTTTGCAGTACGTCGTTCAGGGTCACTGGTTCTTCACCGGTACTGATGCGCCGGAAAATGGAAAAGATCGTTCCAATGCTGACATTGGCGTCGATATTGGAGGAACCGTCCAAGGGATCGAAAATGATGATGTAGTCTCCCCGAGGACAATCCTCCGGAACCAGGATCAGATCGGCGTTTTCCTCGGAAGCCAGGGCGCAGAGCACTCCTGCCTGCTGGAGGCGGTGGACCAGGACTTGGTTGGCGAATTCGTCAAGCTTGCGGACCTTTTCGCCTTGAATATTGGTTTCCCCTGTCAGCCCCAGTATTTCCACCAATCCGGCCTTGTTCACCTCCTGGTTGATGATCTTGCCGGAAAGAATCATTTCGGAAAGCAGGCGTGTGAAACGCCCAGTGGCCATGGGTGATTCCTTTTGATGGTACAGCAGGTGTTCAATGACCGTAATTTGAGGCATGACTGATTCTCCCTTGATGGATGAGGAAACTAATTCGGCAGAGCCACGGCGTAAATTAATCGAAGATTTCCAATGGGGCGGGCCATCCAGGAGAAGGTATGCGCCTGCGTAGACCATTGCCCATGGACATTGCCGCGCAGGAGTTGGTCCCAGGGAGCATCTTGCATTTCCTGGGCCGCTTCCTGATCAACCCCGCTCCACAGCAGTTCTCCAGACGCGAGCATCACAAGCCGGTCCGGTGAAGTGGCGAACTCCACAAGACGGCGCGGATCAAAATGAGCGACAAGCAAGCCTTGCCAAATGCCGTCACGGAAGAACGGGCCGGCCATGATTAGTTCGGGACCCAGCGGAGTTTGTTGGGCAAAGCCCTGCAGGCCACGATGAAGCATGGACCATTCATGGTCCAGAAGCGGTGGCGTCTGGATAGTCTTGAGAGGATGTTCAGGGTACTGGGCCAACATTTGACCTTGCGTGTCCACGGCCATGATTGAGGTCATCCATGGGAATTGCGACTGGAAATTCAAAAACCATGCTTCCGATGGAAACCTGTCCTGGGGGGCAAGGGTGCGCAGGGCGCTTTCCAGGTGCTGGTCAATCAGACTGAATTGAACGGCCAGCACTTGTTCCTTGCGCGACAATCCAGGGCGTCGGTCGAGGTCTATTTCCGGTTTAGGGTCCAGATACGTGTCGTAGATATCGGTGGTCCTGTCCCAGGCCTTTTGCGTTGTCGAACATCCGGCCAAGGCGGGGAGAAGGAGGGCAATGACGGCAAGCAGGCAGAAGCGTGATAACGTTTGTCTGGTCATGAACACGTGGAAACTCCAAAGGTGTGAAGAGGTGGAAAATAATGAGCCGGCATGGGGTAAGGAAGACGGTCAGCCGTTGATCAGCGGCCAGCCCGGGATTCCAGGCGTTCCGCCAGTCGGGTCAGGGTTCGTGCCGTTGTCGCGGCTTTGAGATCGACAGGGTGGTCGGCGATAGCCCCTGGCTCGGATTGTTCATCGTTGTCCGGCAAAGGCAAAAGTTCTTGTTCGGCAGGAGCATCAAGAGCCTCCTGGTCTTTCAAAGAGTTGCCGATGCGGCTGTTCAGCTCCTGAATACGGTTTTGCAGATCCTTCCGCTGGTCGTCATCTGGTGATGACTGAAGCAGCTTATTGTACAGTTCCAGCGCTTCGACATTTTCGCCTTGTTCAGCCAGCAGGTCGGCATAGGTCTTGGTTTCATAGTATCGGCGTTCTCCTTCGGTCAGGGGGACGTCCGCGTGGGGGGCATCGGGCAGGATATCGGAATCTAAGCCATCGCTCTTCAGGAAGTCATCTTTGGCGGTAAGATCGGAACCAGGGCTTGTCTCACTGCTGAAAAAGGAGTCCGCGTCATTCTCGCGAGCCTTTTCAAGGACAATGGCTTCTTCCGGATCAGTTGAACCGGAAGAAGGAGAAGCGTCGGCAAGCCCGGAAAGATCAGAAGCTTCCGCGGATGCTGACAAGTCAGGATTGTCGGAAAAGTCCGCAGGAGATGCGGCCGTTGCGAGATCTCCCGAAATCTCCTCCGCCGGCGGATCAGATGAAACAATGCCCGTCGCCTGGAAGGATGATTCTTCGGTATCCGTTTCAAGGGCGCCGGAAGCCTGAAAGGGGGCGTCAAATTGTCGTTCGCTGCCGCCGAAAGGGGCCATGGCCCGCAGGCCGTTTTCCAGAACAGCTCCCCAGCTGAAGCCGCCGCCTTCCAAATGTATCGCCAGCATCTCCAGGGTCAGAGCAAGATCGCTTCGTCCCGCGGATCGACTGTGAGCGGCCCATTGTCGCCAGAATGAGGGATAGGTGGACAAAGTCGCGGACAACGAGGCCACTTCAGGAGACGTCCGCTCCAGATCCTCACCCTTTTCCAGGTTCTGCTCGGCCAGGCATTCGATCAACAGTAATCGGGCTTCCAGGTGTTCCGGATGAAAAGCCAAACCCTTGCGTAGGACCTGCACGGCATCAGCATGGCGATTATCGTGAACGTACGCCCGGGCCAACGGAAAAAACAGCTTGGAGTTGGGTTCCAGATTCAGCACTTCCTCGAACCAGGCGATTTTTTCAGTCATGGCAGTCTCCGGAACGTATCGTTTTGGGGGATGTACAGCACTTCATTGGGTTGCAGATAATGCATTTCCATTCGAATCACGCTGGCCACATATTCATGGTCCGTGATCAATCTGCGGATTTCCCGGCTCAGGTCCAGGTTGATCTCTTCAATCGCGGAAATCTGTTGAACGATGGAGTCCCGGCGGTGCTGCAATTCCAGATACGATTTCCAGCCATCATCGTGGCCGAAAAGCTTCCAGGAGAGGACAATATTCAGAAGAAGAAGGAATGTGAAGAGTATCCGAATCCAGCTCATTTCACGGATGTTCCTGGTGGGTTCAAGAAGCGAATTTTTGCAACGGAGAAATCAACTGCAAGAAAATCTATTGCAATATGCCTGTATGTGGATGTTTTGCCTGAACATTGTGAAAATGCATCTCAAGCTCGTGCAGGAAAACCGTGGTGGCCAGTTCGATGCGTTGGATATCCGCTTCATCGAGACGAACCTGCTCCAGTTTGAGCTCATTCATCAAAGATCGCAAGGAGTTGAGTTCGCCCACGAGGGAACCTGCTTCCCGCAGCGATCTCAACTCGGATTCCATCTCCAGGATGGTTTGCAGGCAATTCATCAAACGTGCTTTTTTTTGTGATTCCATACTGTTCAGCTGTGGGAATTCTCGATATTTTTCGAAACCAGTCGCCACGTTTTATACGTTTCCTCGTACCCGGTAATGATTGTCTGCACAAGGTGGGCGGCGTCTGAATGATCCTCCAGGTGCAGATACCAGTTGACGCCGTTTCGCAACGAGGCATCGGGGTGCAGGCTTGGTGCTTCGGTGCCGAGCAGAACGACATTGACACCTCTGCGCCGCAGCCCGGGCCATCCGTGGATTCGTTGCAGCACCCTCAGGTTATGGGGGGACTGCTCCACGAATATAAGTTCATATGGCGCGGTTTCAAGTTTTCGCAACGCCTCGACAGCGTCAGAAACCGAAACAAGATAATGGCCGCGTTCGCCGAGAACATCAATCAGGGCGCGCTGCCATGCCGGATGCTGCAAACACAGGAAGGCAATTTTTGCTCCCGGTGGATAGAAAGTATTGTCTTCCAATTTTTCAGGAGGCGAGGAGGGAAGGCTATCCGCAGTGGCGTCCGTGATTTGGGGTGCGTTGGGATCAACGGCAAAGGACTGGCTGCACTGCGGGCAGTTCAGGCGGAAGCGTTGGCCCACCGGTATCTTTTCGTCGGCCACGGACAACTGCTTGGCACAGTGGGGGCAGATCAGTCGCATCACGATTTTCCTTCGTCAATTCCGGAGTCAGCTGCATTCCCGAGGCTGTTCATGATTTGGATTTGTCATAGTTCAGGTCCAGTTCCAAGCCTTCAATGTTGGTCACTTTTTCTCCACGTATAGTTTTAATCCGGTTGATCGTCTGGCTGAGGCGGGAGCGATCCGAAGCCGTGTCCATGGCTGTTTGTTCGGTGATCTGTTCAGCGGTGTACAGCTTGGCAAGATGCTGATCAAAGGTGAACATGCCGTAGGTTTCTCCGGTTTCCAGAACATTGTAAAAGGTCTTTTCACCGGACTCTCCATTGGAGATCAATTCCTTGATACGCAGGGTGTTGGCCATTACCTCCAATGCCGCAACACGGCCTCCGCCGATTCGCGGCATCAGCCTCTGCGAGACGACGTACCGCAGAGCTTGAGCCAAGCGTTGACGAATCAGACGTTCTTCCGCCAGCTCAAACATCCCGATGATGCGGTTAATGGTCTGGCCGGTGTCGCTGGTGTGCAGGGTGCCGAGCACAAGGTGTCCGGTCTCGGAAGCCTGGAGGGCGATTTCAATGGTTTCCTTGTCTCGAATTTCCCCCACCAGAATCACCTTGGGCGCTTGGCGCAGGGCCGCGCGCAAACCTGAGGAAAACTGGTCAAAGTCCGTGCCGAGTTCCCGCTGATTGACGGTTCCGTTCTTGTGGCGATGCACGAATTCCACGGGATCTTCAAGGGTAAGGATATGCTTGGCGTGGCGCTCGTTGATGGCGTCGATCAATGCAGCGAGGGTGGTTGACTTTCCGGTTCCCGTACCGCCGGTAAGCAGGATCAGTCCGTATTGCTCGTTTGCCATCTGGCCGAAGAGGGGAGGCAGATTGAGATCCTTGAGTGTGGGGATCTTGCTGGGCATTTTGCGCATGACGATGGCCGGCGAACCCTGCTGGAAAAAAATATTGACCCGGAATCGTGAATATCCGGGCAGATCGTAGGACAGATCACACGAGCCCTTCTCGATCAGGTCCTGAAACAGTCGCAGGCTGCCGGCATGCTTGTTCAGCATCATGCAAAAGGCCACGGATTCGATCTGAAACGGAACAAGCGGACCCTGAAACAGCGACGTGAGCACGTCGGTCAATTTGCCGTGAACCTCGGCCTGAAGGAGTTTGCCCGCGGTGAACAGGATATCCGAAGTGTCCGGGGCCTTGCCGAGGAGTTCGGCAATGGTGGCGTCCAGCTGGTTTTTATGCATGGTCAGGCCTCGGTGAAATCCAGCGGCGGTTCGCTCAGGAAATCGCGGAACTTGGATTTGACCACGGACTTGTTGTAGGCGTCCGAGGGGGAAATGATCCCCTCCTTGAGCAGTTTGAGAATGGCGTCGTCCAGGGATTGCATGCCATACTTGCGGCCGGTTTCGATGACCGAGTTGATTTGGAATGTCTTATTTTCCCGGATCAGGTTGCGAACCGCGGGAACGCCAACCAGAATTTCCAGGGCCGCGGCCCGTCCAGGACGGTCCACGCGTTTGAAAAGATTCTGGGAAATGACTGCCCGTAGGGATTCGGAAAGGCCGGAACGAATTTGGCCCTGGACGTCTCCGGGAAAGACTTCGATGATCCGGTCGATGGTTTTGGAGGCGGAGATGGTGTGCAGGGTTGAAAAAACCAGGTGACCGGTTTCCGCGGCCTCGATGGCCAGCTCGATGGTCTCCAAGTCGCGCATTTCACCGACCATGATGATGTCCGGATCTTCACGCAGCGCACCGCGCAGGGCCGACTTGAAGCTTTTGGTGTCCTTGCCCACTTCGCGATGGTTGATGAGGCAGCTGATCGGTTCATGCACAAACTCGATAGGATCCTCGATGGTCAGGATATGATCCTTGCGATGCCTGTTGGCATAGTCCACAATGGCTGCCAGGGTCGTGGACTTGCCGCTTCCCGTCGGTCCCGTCACCAGGACCAAACCCTTGGGCAGCATGGCCAGGTTTTTGAAAAGGGACGGCAGTTTCAGGTCGTCAATTGTCAGTATTTTCTGAGGAATTTCGCGGAACACGCCGGCGCAGCCGCGGCGTTGCTGAAAAAAATTGACCCGATAACGGGCTAGATTGGGTATTTCATATGAAAAATCCACATCCCCGCTCTCTTCAAAATCCTTGATTTTCTGCTCCGGAGTTATTTCATAGAGCAACTTCTTGAGTTCCTCATGTTCCAGCATTTTGTACTTGATCCGTTGCAGTTCGCCGTGCAGCCGGATGATCGGCTGAGAGCCCGAGGAAAGGTGCAGGTCCGATGCACCAAGATCGTGCATCATCCGGAAAAAAGCATCAATTTGGGCCATGATTCGTTCTCGTCAGGACTGACGCAAGTTGAGGGAGGTGAGGGGATTATTCACGATTTATCTGGCGGAAGAACTGATAGATGTACTTTGTGCCGGATATTACCGTCAAAATCAGCGCGAGATAGAGCAGCAACAGACCGATGGGTTGGGGATCAATCCCCCACCATGGATAGTGCAGGATCAGTGGGCACAGGGCCACCACTTGGATGACTGCCTTGAATTTGCCAAAACTGTCCGCGGCAATGACATGCCCCTGATCCGCGGCAATGGCGCGAAGCCCGGTGACCGTAAGCTCACGGGCAATGATGACTATGGCCATCCAGGCCTGAACCCAGCCCAGGCTGACGAGCATGATCAGCACGGAACTGATCAGTAGCTTGTCCGCTAGGGGATCAAGAAATTTGCCCAGGTTGGAAACAAAGTTCCACCGACGAGCAATGATCCCATCGGCCAGATCGGTCAATGCAACAAGGATGAACACGATCATGGCTACGGCATTGAGCGGTTTGCTCGGAAAATGCAACAGGAGCACCAGAAAAGGAACGGCAATAATTCGGGCCAAGGTGACTTTGTTGGCTGGATTGAGCATGTCTAGTTCCGGGCAGACTTGCGGCGATCGTAGTTGGAAAGCACCTTGCGCACGTAGTCTTGGGTTTCCCTGAATGGCGGAATGCCGTTGTAACGCTCAACATTGGCCGGTCCGGCGTTATAGGCCGCCAGGGCCAGAGTGATGTCCGGAAAACGCTCCATGAGCATCTTCAGATAGCGGATGCCCGCCTCGATGTTTTCCTGGGGATCAAAGGGCGAAACCAAGCCTAGATCCTGCTGTGTCGCGGGCATGATCTGCATCAGCCCCTGGGCGCCGGCCCGGGATATGGCCTGATGGTTGAAGCCTGACTCCACCTCGATCACGGCCAGGATCAGGTTCGGGTCAATGCCGTATTGAGCGCCGTAACGTTCGACGTACCTGGTGATGGAAGCCCGGTCCGCGCTGCTCATGCCGGAGCGGAACGAGATAAAAGGACGAAATTTTGCAGAGGTGGGAGTATCCGTAAAGTGCATGTTTCCATGCTCGTCTTTATAAAAAAAAATTGTTCCGGCTACGCATAAACCGGCCCAGAAGAGCGACAGCAGGATTGATCCGCTGAGTGCTCCCAAAATGAGAAGGAACCGATTTCGGTTGTTTTTCCTCATGCGCCTTTCCTGCAGGTCGTTATAGATCGAAACTACTCAGTTGAGATCCGGCTACCTGATTTTGCGGCCTCGCAAACTCCTCGCCGGCTTTGCAACATCGAATCATTACGTGAATACGTGTGCGGCATTGGTTTCTATGAGCGAATCCTGGCTCAGTCAAACATGCGAGGCAGCAAAAAATCATGCATGCCGGACCAGTCCTTTGTTATACGATCAGATACGAGAATAGTTGCTATTGATCTTCCTTTTTCAGCTTTCCGGCAGTGGCCTCCAGGCTGTTTTCCGAAGTGCGAATGACGGAATCCGCCAAGTCTAGCAGCGCCTGTTTGGCCGGGGTGTCTTCATCCAGCATGACCACGGGCTTGCCCAGATCTCCGGCGACCACGGCCGCCGGATCCAGTGGAATGGCCCCGAGAAATTCCAGGCCGTATTTTTCCGCAAGGGCCTTGCCGCCACCAGTCTTGAACAATTCGATCCTGCCGGTGCAGTGCGGACAGATCAGACCGCTCATGTTTTCGACGATTCCGAGAATATTGGCATGGGCGTACTGTAAGAAATTGATGGCCTTGCGCACGTCCGCCAAAGATATTTCCTGGGGCGTCGTGACGACGATGCTCAAGGCTTCGGGAATGGTTTTCAGTACCGTCATCGGCTCGTCCCCCGTCCCCGGAGGGGAGTCCACAACAAGAAAGTCGAGACTGCCCCAGTCCACATCGGCGATGAATTGTCGGATAGCGGCGGTTTTCATCGGCCCTCGCCAGAGCACGGCCTGATCCGGGTCCTTGAGGATTGATTCCATGGACACCACAAAAAGGCGTTCACTGTATTGTATGGGAGAAACCAAGGAGCCGCGTTTGCTTTCAAGGGTTCCGGTCAGTCCCAGCAGGTGCGGAACGCTGGGGCCGTGAATGTCCACATCCAGCAAGCCCACGCGGTATCCTTTCAAGGAAAGTGCCGCGGCGAGATTCACGGCAATGGAGCTTTTGCCGACTCCGCCTTTGCCGCTCATTACGAAAAGCTTGAAACGTATGTTGTCCAGCGTAGATTTGATCAACTGGTCCTGAACGGCTGCCGCGGCGGATCGTCTACCCTTTTGTTGCGATGGACACGAAGAACAGGAGGATTCGTTTTTTGTATCTGATGATTTCGTCATAGTAATGTATTGGAAAAAATGTTCGATGAGCAGTTTGTCAGTTCATGCACCTTCTGACAAGAATTAAATTGTCCCTGAAAAAAGGCTCCATGCATGGATGAACAACCCAGATCAAGCGTTTGCTTACCAGCCGTGGGCGCCGACCAAGTTGACGAACATGACAGCTCCCAGATTGGATTTCATGATTTTTCCGTCCCGTTTGGCAAAACGAATCAGTTCCTGACTGCGTTGCCTGACGCCCACGGGAATGATCATGATGCCGGGTTCAGTGAGCTGATCCAGCAGGGGGGGGGGGACGTCCGGCCCTCCGGCGGTAACCATGATCCGATCAAACGGCCCTTCATTCGGCCATCCCAGGGTTCCATCGTCGAGTTTTAGATGGACGTTAAAGTAACGCATCTTGTTCAGCCGGGTGAATGCCGCGTTGTGCAGCGGCTTTACCCGTTCAACGGTATAAACGTCTGCTCCCATTTCAGCAAGAATAGCCGCCTGGTAGCCGGAGCCGGTACCGATTTCCAGAACTCGCATTCCCGGCTGCACATGCAGCAGGGCGGTCATCAAGGCGACGATATACGGCTGGGAAATCGTCTGCCCGTAACCAATCGGGAGGGGATGATCCTCGTGCGACTGGGCCCGCAGCGCCTCTTCAACGAAGAGATGACGCGGTACTTTGCGCATGGCCGCGAGTACGGCGGAGTCCGTAATGCCTCGGGATTCGATTTGTTCGCGGACCATTCGCTCCCGCTTGCGTTTCGGATCAATACTCAACCATGTACTCCGGGAAAAAATGCTTGGTGTTCCCTATTCGTAGGGCTTACTGTTGGAAAACACTTTTTGAAAACAAATTTTTAGTGGCAAGTCAATGAAAAAACCGTCAAAAGTGCTCCAAGTGAAGCATTCTGGAATAGAATCGAGATGGAGGAGAAACGGAATGGAGGTGCCAACCTGAGGAGAAAAAAGCGCAGTAACGACTCAACTGCATTTCGGCTTGTCTCGATTTTTACGGCCTCGCAATTCCTTCGCCGGCTTCGTAACATCGAACCATTGCGAATAATCAGCATTTTGTGCTTCATGCGTTCGGCAATGGTTAGCTGAACGAATCCTGGCTCAGTCAGACAGGCGACGCCCAAAAATCGAGACAAGCCGGAACCCTCCGAGTCTTGTCGTGAGATGGGTTGAGTCGTTGCAAAGCGCAAAGCTTGCCGATCAGCAAGCTTTGCGTGGAAGATTCATGTCGAGCGAAAGTATCGACAGGAAAGCGGACTCAGGGAGCAGCCTCTGCTGCCGTGAGGGATTGCAGGCCCTGGATCACAACTTCCAGGGGAGGACGGATATTGATGTCCTGAACGTGCAGAAAACGAATCTCCCCGTCCTTGTCGATGAAAATCAACGCCCGTTCGGTAGTGCCGTCGGAGCGCAGTACCCCATAGGACTGTGCTGCCTGACCATGGGGCCAGAAGTCGGAGAGCACTGGAAACCATAATCCGCCCATGGCCTGAACCCAGGAGTACAATGTCGGGATGTTGTCCACGCTGATGCCGAGGATGACGGTTTCATGCTCATTGAACACATCCTTTAGGATGTTGTATCCGGGCCACTGGTCCGAGCAAACCGGAGTCCAGGCCGCTGGGACGAAGGAGAGCATCACGTTTTTGCGGCCACGATAGTCGCTCAGGATGATGGTTTCGCCGTCAACGGCGGACAGGGTGAAATCAGGGGCAATATCACCAACCTGTACCTTGAGTTCGCTGTCGATGGGCTGGAGATCGTGCACCTGGTAGACTTGATCCATGACCCTGCTTGAATTTTCGGCTTTTGCATTTTTCGGAACATAAACAAGGGCAAACGCCAGGAAGATGCCCAAGATCGCGAAACGGAGCTTGGAAAGGATAATGGGAGGCATATGCTGATCCTTAACGTATGGCTGCCAGCAATAGTTCAAGAAAACTGTCCGGATCGTCAAAACTTCCCAAATGAGAAAGTCGAACTACGTGCTTGACATTCGGCGCCTCTCCTTCAGGCTGCACCAGGACAAAATAGGGTGTGCCGACGCCAGCGAAAGCTTTGTGCAGGACATAGTCAGGATCTGTTATCAGTGGAAAGGGAATGTCGTATCTGTCCCTGAAGAATTGGACTTCCATCTGGGAGTTGCCGGCGCCGATGCCCAATATTTTGACTTCATCCGCCAGACCTTTTTCCGCGATGGCGGCATACAATGCATTCACCGCGGGTGCTTCCTTCTGACAGATGGGGCAGTACATACTGAAGATCTGGATCATCACGGCTTTGCCGTCAATGTCGGAGAGGGAAAAAGTCTTCGCACCGTCCGGCAAGCCCAAATATTCACCGTGCTCCTGCACATCCTGGACGGGCAGCGTCAGATCAGGGAGGACGTCTCCGATGCCGAACGGACCATCCTGGGCGCCGACAGGTTGGATTAGGCCAAGCGACAAAACAGTAAGAACGAGAATGATCAAACGATGCATTGGTCATCTCCATTAATTTGATAAAGGGTGAAATGGGGGCTTCAACATGAGCTTTGAGCGACGACGGCGTGACCGGAGAGGCACCTTTTGAAGAGTGAATATCCAGAGTGTAAAGCGAAGATTTATCTCATTTATGAACTTTAGACGAGTTCACAGTCGCTGTGCAAGAAACACGGTCTTACGCAGGCTCTGGCATTATTCATCGATGGAAATCAAGGTGAGAATTCGGTCGGCATCAACGGCAATCCAGGGAAGTTTCAGGCGTAGAGTGCCTCGGGAGCGCAGGGCCACGGTGCAATGCGAAATGGGGGCGCTCAAAAAATGCTACCGTCGAAATGTTGCGTTTCGGGTCTGTAAGACCAAGGCATTCGGGCTAAGGGAAAATCTCTCGCCTCGCGCATCTATACGGGCCAAAGCTGATCCACAAGATATAACCTGTCAGCTACACGTCAAGAGACAAAGAGACCGCATATGGATGCTGCGGTCCCAGGATAAAGAGGCGTCGTTCGTTCTTACTGACCCGTGCCTTGAAACAATTCGCGTTGGGTTGATAGATCCCAGGCTGTGGGCGATGCAAGTTGTCGAGCCGACTTGAAACGGTTCAGGGCCGCGCGGGAATTCTTGCCCCAGAGGCCGTCAATTCTGTCTGTATAGTAGTTCAGTTCCGCGAGACGAGTCTGGATCAGCCGGGCGGCTAGGGAGTTTTTCGGGTCGAGCAGAATGGTGCCCCTGGCCAGAGGACCTTCCGGCGCTGGTTGAGTCGATTGTTCGGAAGGTTGCGATCGTTGGGGTTGGAATATCGTCGGATTCTTGGCGACCAGTTCGTGCAGTTCGGACGTTTTACGCAAGGTGGCGTCCTGGGTGCTCAGGATTGACCCGTCCAGGGTGCTGAGCAATTTAACGGTAACTATGATCGAATCCGAGAGGACCGTATAGGTGCCGACAATTATGCCCTGAGCATCATGGCTTGACCTGACTTCCCGCAGATTTCTGGACAGGACCATTTCTCCAGCATTTTCACTGATGATCATTGATCCCTGGCGAAGCTTGAGCTCCACGATACGGTAGCCGAGTTGAGACATGCGCGAGGCGATCTGTTCTCCCAACAGCCGACCAAAGGTGCTGGAGGCATTGAGGTCGTCCAGGTCGACCAAACTGGTGAACAGGATCGTCTTGGTGCGGTCCACATGTTGAACGAGATTGTGATCCAGTCCATCGGCCAGGGCATGGGCAATCCCATGAAATCCGCGCACGGCGTGGCGGGCGGAGTCGGAATGGGACCGGCCGGGTTGAACGCTCATCAACGTGAATATGGTCAGGATGGAAAAGACAAAGAAGGAACGGATCCACATCATGGCCTTGCTCCTCTAGCGATCCACGAGATGAAAGGTGACCACTCCCGGTTCTCTGGGAAGGATGTGTTGTTTGTAATGCCACCATTCCGAATCATTGATGTAGTAGATCGACGTATCGCGCATCAGGAAATCGTCGTCGAAAAGCAGGGAGGATGTGATCATGACTTCGGTCCGTGGAAGATTGGAGGTGTAGACGCCGGCATCCACATCGGCCTCGGCGCTGCGCATCAGGGCTTGATTTATCAGAGCACCGTGGCCGTCCGGTGTGAGCAGGGACGCTCGCTGCACGAAAACATCCGGAGCCAGCGCCTTGTAAAGTCCGCTTCCGGTTCGAACAAACCTGTCGCCATGGCGAACCATATCTAAATCGAAGCTCAGAATCATGGCGTTGCTGAAACTGCCGGTAACGGCAATGTTTCGCTCTACCAGCCTGGTAATCAGCAGGCTATGAAAGGATTTCGCAAATGGCGTGGTTCCGGAAGGAGCCACGTAGATAGGAAATTGCCGTTCCATAACGTGCCGTTCCAGAGACTTGTGGACTCGGCCGGCCACATCGTCGGCCAGCACCTCCCAGTGGTGCATGGCCTGCATCTTCTGCTGGGCTCGCAGAGGATAGGCCGTGGGTACGGGGATTTGGGAAAGAACCGGCAGTGTGCCATGCCGATGGGTACAGCCATGGATCAACAAAATGACGGCGATAAGCAGAACTCCGTGCAACACGCTGCGCATGAAAACCATTCCTTAAGTTTGATGGAGAAGTAACGAGGTTGAAGGAAGTGTTGAGACCCCTGCTTCCCAGCGCAGGAGTTTCTTGAAAATAATCCATCAGCCCTGCTCATGAAATCATGGATGAACATGTTTTAGATTGGATCAAATATTGCATTTTTTTGCTGTCGGGGAGGCGCCGGGAACTTTTTGCACCCCGTTTTATTTGATCCCCCAATTCAAAATCTGGGGCAACTACTCAGCTGAGGTCCGGCTTGCCTAGATTTTGCGGCCTCGCGGACTCCTTCGACGGCTTCGTAACATCAAAACATTGCGTGAATAAACAGCATTTGGAGCTTCAAGTGCTTGGCAATGGTTTGATGAACAAATCCTGGCTCAGTCAAACATGCGAGACCGCAAAATCAAGTCAAACCGGGCCAGTCCTGTGTACTTAAAGAATAGGCTGAATAGCTACAATCTGGAGATGTAATGTTTCATGCCTTATCGGCATTCACCGGGATATTCTTTAGACTTGCCTCCGGGCATGCTCGCCTTGAGCTTGTGTTCTTATTTGCTTGAATGGAGAAGATAATGGCAGTTCATAGAGAATTGGGACGGCGCGGAAGATTGGCGTTATTGATAAAAAAGCATCTCGGGGGTCAAATACGGCGCGTAGAAAAGCATGCGTCGGTTGGCGGCGCAGCCATGGCCGGCAATGTATCGGCGATTCTGACAGGACTTCTTCTAGTATTATTGCTGACAGGCTGTTCTCCGCCGGGACAAAACGTTCCACGTATCGCGCGACAGCCGCCGGCTGAATTGATCGCGGTGCATTACACCGTGGCTGATGCTTTGTTTTCCTTGCTCAGCGGATCGCCGTCATTCGAGTTCCCCATGCTCGTGGCCACCTTTGTCAGTCTGGATGATCTGGATCAAACCAGTCCGCTTGGACGCATCATTCCGCAACAGATCGGGTCCCGGTTTGTCCAGCACGGCTTGAACATTGTGGATGTGCGCCTGCGCACTCACTCCTTGCTGATCCGGAAGGATCAGGGCGAGTTTGCTTTGTCCCGGGAATTGGACAAGATCAATCAGGACGTGGATGCTTATTCGGTGCTCACTGGGACGTATTCCGTTGTTTATGGGCGGATTTACATCACGGCAATGGTTTTGCGCAGCAGCGACGGCACCCTGCTTGCTTCACTGGACTATCATCTTCCCGTGGATCGCAAAGCCCTGCGCCAGGCTAAGACTGTCAACGAGCGAATTTTTTCCAGCCCTGAACAGCTTCCCGATCCTTTTGAGGGAATAATCACTCCCTCTGTTTTGACTCGTCTATAGCACGCTTCGAGTCTTCAGAAAAAACAGCTGAAGGCCGTGCATCGGCTCGGTGGGGTATTTTTCAATGACTTACTATTATATGTTGTTATGATGGAAGGAATCTGGCCGGTTCCACCTGAAGATTTGGCAACGAATGCAAATACAGCTGATTCTCGCCATGAGAACCAGCCGTTTCAGTCAACGCCCTGTGATGAGTACAGGCTATGCTGAACAGATGTAAGGCTCTTTAGCAGTAGCCGTCCATCCGCTTTTCCAATTTGGCATGGTCCGGAATGCGACCATATAAAGGGCCTTCCTGGAGGATGGGAAATCGGGATTCGAACGTGGGACGATTTTCGTTGCGATAGATGACCCCAATGGGAATCCGGTCCCCGAACTCCTGGGCCAGGGTCATGGCCTGAACCCAGTCCGTCGGGTCGTGATCCGCGGGAATTTCATAGACCCGTTCCTTGTACCAGGAAAAGGTGTTCACCTTGTTGTAGGTGACGCAGGGTTGGAGGATGTCCACCAGCGCAAACCCCGGAAAGGCATGAGCCTGCCGGATCAGATCGGTCAGATGGTCCGCCATGCCGGCAAATCCCCGAGCCACGAACCCTCCGTGCATGGTCACGGCCACGGCAACTGGGTTGAAGGAGTCCGCAGGTACGCCGTCGGGCTGGGCCTTTGTTTTTTGACCTTGTTGGGTGGTGGGGCTGGCCTGACCTTTTGTCAGGCCGTAGATCTGGTTGTCGTGCACGAGCATGGTGATGTCCGGATTGCGGCGCAAAGCGGCCAAAAAATGATTGCCCCCCTCGCCGTAGGAGCACCCGTCGCCGCTTTCCACAAAGACGTGCAGTTTCGGGTTGGTCAGTTTGGCCCCAATGGCAGCGGGCAGAGCCCTTCCGTGAAGGCCGTTGAAGACATTGCAGCTCAGGTAATGCGGCGTCTTGGCCGCCTGCCCGATACCGGAGACCATGAGCACCTGGTGCGGGTCCAAGTCACTCTCGGCCAAGGCTGTCTTGAGAGCCTTGAGAATGGAATGATTGCCGCAGCCCGGACACCATGCCGTCTCAAACTCGCCGTAATCTTGTATTGAGGACATTCACTTTTCTCCTTGAAACAGTACAAAAAACATTTTCCTGGCCACGCCTACCCATCCCCGTTATCCAGTTCTTTTATAATGTCCGAGGCTGTGAAAGGCAGACCGTCGTAACGCAAGATGGTCCGTGAAGGGCTGTATTGGGTTTCGCGCTGGAGCAGATGGGCGAACTGGCCTGTGGCGTTGCCTTCGATGCAGATGGTTTCCTTGGCCTTTTCCATCCTGTCCAGAAACTGTTCGGGTCGCAGCGGCCAGACCTGACGGAAGTGCAGGACGCCGACATTTTTTCCATCTTTGCGTAAAATTTCAGCGGCCTCTTCCGCCGGGCCTAGCGTTGACCCCCAGCAGATCAGCAGGATATCGCTCTGCTCGTCGCCGATATAAGTTGGAGCCAACGTGGCCTCGCGAATTTTTCGCCCCTTGGACAGACGCTTGTCCACCATGCGGACGCGGACATTGAGGTCCTCGGTGATGTGTCCATCTTCCGCGTGTTCATCACTGTCCAGGACAACGAGGTGCTTCCCCGTCCCGGGAAGCAGGCGGGGAGAGATGCCGCTTTCGGTGAAGGCGTATCGTTTATAGGATTCGTTACTTTCGCCCTGATGCTGGGGCCGAGCCGGTTCGTTAAGCATCTCCAGGTCGAAGGGCGGGATCGCCTGCATGGTGTCCGCCAGGTACTGGTCTGTCATGACGATCACCGGGCTTTGGAATTTTTCGGCCATGTCAACGGCGATGTGGGTTAGCCGGAAGCACTCCTCGACATTGCCGGGCGTCAGAATGGCGCGGGGAAATTCGCCGTGTCCGGCGTACAGAGCCAGGTTCAGGTCGCTCTGTTCGGTTCGTGTCGGCAGGCCCGTGGCCGGGCCAGGTCGTTGCCCGAGGACAATGACCACTGGTGTTTCAGTCATTCCGGCCAGACTGATGCCTTCGGTCATCAACGCGAATCCCCCTCCCGAAGTGGGAACGATGCTTGGAGCGCCGGCATAGGAGGCGCCGATGGCCATGTTGATGGCGGCTATTTCGTCCTCGGCCTGTTCCACGATCAACCCAAAGTCATTGGCG
Organism: Desulfonatronum thiosulfatophilum; assembly: GCF_900104215.1. NCBI lineage: Bacteria > Pseudomonadati > Thermodesulfobacteriota > Desulfovibrionia > Desulfovibrionales > Desulfonatronaceae > Desulfonatronum > Desulfonatronum thiosulfatophilum. The sequence continues at coordinate 66,493 of NZ_FMXO01000005.1, forward strand.
GCCGCTATCAGATTCATGGCCACGCCCGTGGCGGGCGTCATGGGATAAAAAGCGCAAAACCTTATGCCGGCCGCCAAGGCGCCAAGAGCCACGGCATGGTTGCCATCCAGAGCCATACGCCTGATTTGCTTGCCGGCTTCCGGCAACCGCAAGAAGGTGACGTCCTGTCCAACGGTCCATTCCATGGCTGCAGTGAGGACTTCGTCGTTTGTATCCGCCACTTCTTGTTTCTTGTGGGCGAAGGTTTCCTGGAGAAGATTGGCGAGCACCTCTTTGGGCAATCCCAGGACAGTGGCCAGCACGCCCAGAGCCACGACGTTCGTGAAGATTTTCTTTGGGGCCAGTTCGGCGAAGGGAACCCGAAGAATCCGGGATCGATCCGGAACTTTCGAATCAAATTTGCCTTCGGAGTGTTCCGCGTCCACCATGATCAAGGATTCATCAGTCAGTTCCTCAGCGTGCAGGTTGACGGTTTCCTCATTCAGGGCCACAAGGATGTCCACCTCGCTTACGGGTGCCCGGAGCGAGGCGTTTCCGGTGCGAAGGGACAATGTGTTGTGCCCGCCGCGAATCCGGGATTGGTAGCTCTGGGTTACAAATATTTCATAGCCTGTTCTGGCCAGAGCCTTGGCCAGCAGCGTACCGACCGTGACCAGACCCTGACCGGCTTCCCCGCCGATCAGGATGTTTTTGGATGGGCGCATGTTCAGCTCCAGGTTTTGCTTTGGCTGCGTGGACGAGCCATCTTCTTTACCGGAGCGGACATGCTACTCCGGTAAAGAAGACAGTCAGGGTAATTCCTTCGGGTTGTGTCCGGTGCTCAAGGTTGGAACCTCCGGTTGAGGGGCAGGCGCTAGCCGATGAGGCGCGTTAAAGCTATACCTGCGGTGTGCAGGGACAGGCGCCTGCACGTGTGGAGAGTTCCTGGTCCATCATGAACAGCCCTCCGCTGTTTTCGCCCATCAGCTTCAACTTTTGGAGCACCGAATTCACACTGGCTTCCTCTTCCACCTGTTCCGTGACAAACCACTGTAGGAAAATGTTCGTGGCATGATCTTTCTCGGCAATGGCCAAATCAACGAGGTTGTTGATCAGGCTGGTAACCTTCTGCTCATGCTCCAAAACAGCTTCGAAAACGGATCGCGGCGAATCCCAAGAAACAGGAGGCGCTTCAATGGCCTTGAGAGTGATCCTGGCACCGCGTTCATTGATGAATGCATAGAACTTCATGGCATGCGCGAGCTCTTCCTGGGCCTGCATGTTCATCCAATGAGCAAAGCCGTCCAGGTTCTGTTCGCTGAAATGAGCGGACATGGCCAAGTAAAGATAGGATGAATAGAGCTCGGCATTGACTTGGTTGTTCAGGGCATCCTCGATTTTTTTGGTCAGCATCGGGCCTCCGCATTTGTTGTGGATCTTGGAGTGATCCGTTGTAAAGGGAAAAAAACGACCGCGGCACAATGTATGATATCACATGACCTCTTCCCTCGGACACTGCCTCCGGATGCTCACCATGACACGAATGAGCATCCTCGCTATTCGCCCAATATTATTGAGAGCAAGGAGCTGAGAATCGTTTTTCGACAATAAAAATTACAGCATCCCGGAGAAGAGGTAAAGTCAGGACGAGTGAGCCCTCGTACCCCGGGCGTCGTGCTGAATATTCATCTCGGTTCAGGCTGCAATTTCAGCCTGAACCGGCCATCAACGCTGTTGCGTAACTTCTCGGCTGAGTCGCGGAATATCACGAGAATTAGCTGAACGAATGCAGGTCCGGTTTTTAGAATAATGCTGGAATGGGTTGCGGCAATGGGAGGGGCAGGGTATTGGCTGCTTCGAGAAGCATGTGCGCGGACAATCCACTACAGCAAATGGAGAAAGCTCATGACGCAGAACAGCTTGAACATGGATATCTGGTCCAGGGGGTGGGCGATCATCCTGGCAGGAGGATCCGGCACCCGGCTGTGGCCCATGTCTCGATCGTTGCTGCCAAAGCAGCTCTTGGCTTTGAATGGTGAGAAAACTCTTTTGCAGCAAACGGCGCAGCGCCTACTGGGAAAGCTGCCACCGGAACGAATCGTCACCGTGACCAATGAAGAGCATTTTTTCGAGGTTTGCAACCAACTCGCTGAACTGCATCCTGACCTGAAACAACATGTGCTCAAGGAGCCCATGGCCAGAAACACTCTCCCGGCGATCATGCTCGGTATGGATCGGATCAGCTTGCACGCGCAGCAGCCATTGGTGGGCATCTTTCCGTCCGATCACATGATCGGCGGTCAGGATCAGTTTGAGTCCGACTGGGAAGAGGCCTTAAACCTGGCCGATCAGGATTGGTTCGTCACCTTCGGCATTCCCCCTAGAAAGCCGGAAACAGGTTACGGATACATTGCCAAATCCGAGGAATTGAGTGCGAAGGCCTTCAGGGTGGCCGGCTTTGTGGAGAAGCCGCCATTGGACAAGGCGCAGGAATTTGTTTCCGGTGGTACACATTACTGGAACAGCGGTATGTTCGTCATACCCGGCAAGGCTTTTTTGGAGGCGGTTGAGGAATTGCAGCCGGATCTGTGGATTTGGTGGCAGGGGCGTGAAGCGACTCCCCTAGCTGACGGATATAAGGGGATTCCCGAAATATCCATCGACTACGGGATCATGGAGCATGCCGGACATTTGGCCGTGGTTGAAGCCGGTTTCAAATGGGATGATCTGGGCAGTTGGGAAGCCATGTTCCGTATGGGGGACAAGAGCGATGATCAGTGTGTAATCACGGGGGATGTTTTGGCCCTGGATTGCCGTGAGAGTCTGTTTTTTTCCTCTGGCGGCAAACTTGCCGTGGTAGGTCTGGAGAAAATGGCCGTTGTTCAAACCAGGGACGCGACGCTGGTCTGCCCGCTGGACCAGGTTCAACGGGTCAAGGATGTGGTTGGCCGGCTGAAGGCTGAAAAGTCACCCCTTGTCGAGGCGCATGTCACGGTACGCAGGCCCTGGGGGAGTTATACCGTTCTAGAGGAGGAACAATTCTACAAGATCAAGCGGATCATGGTTCACCCCGGCGCCCGGCTGAGCCTGCAGATGCACCATCACCGCAGCGAGCACTGGGTCGTGATCAAGGGGACGGCTCTGGTTCAGGTTGGGGAGCAAGAGATGATCGTGGTGGAAAACCAGTCCGTGGACATCCCCAAGACCTCCATGCATCGGTTGTCCAATCCGGGAAGGGTTCCGGTGGAGATAATCGAAATCCAAAGCGGCCCGTATCTGGAGGAGGATGATATTGTCCGGTTTGATGATGTCTATGGACGTAGTCCTGCCGGGAACACACCGGAAGATCAGTGACGGAATTCATTTGGTGTTTGGTGCGAAAAAAACCATGCAATTCAGGACAAGTCGAGGCTTGAAGCGGTAAGAGGGTGCTACGCGCCGCGCCGGGACTCGGTTCAAGGCTGGCTTCACCAGCCGGCTGACTGGAAAGAAGGGCAAATGCAATGTGATGCTAACCGTCCAAATTTTTAAAAGAAAAGTATGCAGTTTAATTCGTGAATTATTTCATTTGTGCTTGACAGGACTTTGCTCTCTTGCATAGTGTGCCGAAAATTTGGGGCTCATGCAGGAACGTGAGGTTCTTTTCGTCATCAACATTACAGCATGTGAGGCAACATGATGGAAGAAAAGAAAGGGGGATCGAGTACGGGTGGAGTCGCTCTGCCGTTTGTAGTGGGGTTCGCGGCTGCTTTGATTTTTGGATGGCTTATTTTTCCACAGTTGCTGTTCAGCAAGAAAACTCAGCCGCTGGTTTTCACGCATCAGAACCATGTGGAACTGTACGGGATGGCCTGCGAGGATTGCCATGATTACCGCAGGGACGGCTCTTTCACTGGAATACCGTCCAACGCACAGTGCGCCGAGTGTCACTCCTTTCCCTTGGGAGACCATCCGGACGAAATCAGGTTCGTGGAAGAGTTTTACGAAAAGGGCATCGAGGTTCCATGGCTGGTCTATCAATATCAGCCGGACAATGTCTTCTTTTCACATGCCGCGCACAGGGAATTCGACTGTACCGCGTGTCACCCGGACGTGGGCAGTTCCAATACCTTGCCGGTCTACTATGAAAACCGGCTGACGAAGTACAGCAAGGACACCATGAAGATGAAGGATTGCGAGCGCTGTCACGCCACGGTGGCCGCTCAGGAACCGGAACGGTTCTTTGGTGCTGCCAACGCCTGCCAGATCTGTCATAAATAGGAGAGGGTGAAATAATGGCACTTAATCGGAGAAGTTTTCTCACGTTTGCTGCCGGGGGTGTTGCAGGGACCCTGTTCACCCCGGTGATTTGGAAATCCATCGACGACACGGCCATCTGGACCCAGAACTGGCCGTGGATTCCACGACTGGAATATGGTCCGCGTGCGTATGCCGCAACCACATGCAAGCTCTGTCCCGCCGGTTGCGGGTTGAACATCCGGACAGCCGGCGGTCGACCCGTTGTTGCCGAAGGTCGTCCAGACCATCCGTTGAGCCAGGGAGGCATCTGTCCGCTGGGAGCAGCAGCCGTGCAGCTGCTGTACAGCCCGGCTCGGATCAAAAGCCCGATGCAGAAGCAGGAAGACGGGACGCATCAGCCGATTTCCTGGGAGCAGGCCGAAGCTCTTCTCCAGGAAAAGTTGTCTGCTCAAACAGGCAGGCGCAATAGTGTGGCCTGCATCAGCGGCGATGAGAATGGAACCATCAATGAACTCTTTTCCGCCTTTCTGGGCAAACTGGGTTCGCAAGCATTCTTCCTGATGCCGGGTGAGAGTCTCGCTGCTTCTCGAGTCATGAAGCAGGGCAGCATTGGGTTCGATATCGAGAACGCGGATCTTGTCGTGGCCTTCGGTGCGGACTTGTTGGACAGCTGGGGGACGATCGTCCGAAACAAGAAGGCGTATGGCGCGTCTCGGCGTATCGGAGAGAATCCGAGCGCGGAATACGTCTATGTCGGCCCCATGCAGAACAATACCGGGAGCGGAGCCGATCAGTGGATTTCCGTCGCTCCGGAACAGGAAGGCATTCTTGCTCTCGGAGTGGCCTACCACCTCCTGCAGAGCGGCCTTATGGCCAACCAGGCCCATGATTTCAGCGCCTATCGCAACCATGTCATGAGCCGTTATACTCCGGAGTATGTCCAGCGCATGACGGGAATCGCACCGGAAACAGTGGCCTCCCTGGCTGAAAAGCTGCGTCGCGCCGACAGGCCGTTGGTCATTCCCGGTTCCTCCATCTCCCAGGGCGGGGGCGTATTCAGCTTTGCCGCTGCGTTGAGCTTGAACTTCCTGCTCAACAACCTGGATTCTCCCGGCGGTGTCTTCGTTCTGCCGGAAATGCCCCAGGCTGTTGCCGATGCCGAGGAGCGATCCCTGATTCGTTCCAGGGACTTGGTGACCTATCTCCAGGAAATTGCCGCCGGTAGAGCTGAAAAGCCCGCTGTTTATCTTGTGTACGAAGCCAATCCGGTCTTCACCATGCCCCAGGCTAACACCCTGGCCACGGCAATGCAGGGTTCCTACCTGGTCAGCTTCAGCACGTTCTATGATGAAACCGCGGCGCAGGCTGATCTGCTGCTGCCTACTCCGTATTTCCTGGAGCGTTTTGACGATGTCCAGACGCCTCACGGAGCCGGCTTTGCAAGTTACAGCCTGACCAGGCCGGTGATTCAGCCTGTTTTTGACACGAAACCTACCGGGGACGTGCTGCTCGGCGTTGCAGAAAAGATGGGTTTTGATCTTGGTTTCGCCTCGTTTGACAAGGTGTTGGAGGCAAAAGTCGCAAACCTGACGGAGCTGGAAGGATTCTTTACGGACAAGGTCCAGCCCTGGGAAGTTCGTGCCGGCGCCAGCGTATCGTCCGCTTCCGGCAACCTCTGGCGCAGTATATCCAGAGGTTCAGTATGGGCCTCTACGCAAGTTCCTTATGATTCCGAAGTGCTTCTGGGAACACGAATCCTGACCCAGGCAGCACCGCCGGAGACGGATGACTGGACATTTCCCGTGCGTCTTGTGGCCATGGACAGCAGGGCTTACGGCTCCAGGCACATAGCCATTCCCCCCTTTCTCTTGCCCCTATTGGGCGAACAGGAGATGCAGGGCAATACGTTCTACGTGTGGATGAATTCGGTGACCGCGAAAAACTACGGGTTAGCTGCCCAGGAGTTGGTCAAACTGACCGGACCAACCGGAGAGATCACGGCCAGGGTTCGCATCTTCGAAGGTGTCGGCCCGAATATGGTGGCCGCTCCCCTGGGCTTCGGCCACACTGCATGGGATCAGTTCAGCCGGGGCAAGGGTGAGAATGTCTACAACGTATTGACCGTGCGTTACGAGCCGGGAACCGATCTGCCTGTCTGGGCCGACTCCCGGGTGCGCATTGCCAAAGCCTAGCAAAGGAAGGTTGAGCATATGGTTTTGTATCTCAAGGAATTCAAATACAAGTGGGGAATGGTCATAGACCTCGACAGTTGTACCGGCTGCGGAGCCTGCATGGTAGCCTGTCAGGCGGAGAACAACATCGCCCCGCCCGTGGATGCGTCCGATAAACGCTACAGCTTGACGTGGCTCCTGGTCTACGAACTCTCCAACAAGAAACCGTATCCTGATCATGACGTGGCGTATATGCCCAGGCCTTGCCTGCAATGCGGCCACCCGAACTGCGTTCCTGTCTGTCCGGTCATCGCCACGGACAAGAACCAGGAAGGCGGCATTGTCAGCCAGGTCAACGCCCGGTGCATTGGTTGCCGATATTGCATGGCCGCCTGCCCCTATCATGCCCGGTATTTCAACTGGCACGATCCGGTCTGGCCAGAGGGCATGGAAAAAACTCTTACTCCGGACGTGTCGACCCGGCCTCGAGGCGTGGTTGAAAAATGCCTCTTCTGTCACCACCGCTTCATGTACGCTCGGGACAAGGCACGTATCGAAGGCCGTGACCCGAATGCCCTGGCTGAAGGCGACTACATCCCGGCCTGTGTCGAGATGTGTCCCACTGGCGCCATCACCTTTGGAGATCTGGAGAATCCCGAGCACAGAGTGCATCAACTCTCCAAGAGCCCGAATGCATTTCGACTTCTCGAGAGACTGGGTACCGATCCCCAGGTCTATTACTACAGCAAACGGGAATGGGTGCGCAGGCTGGGTGACAATTACTTGGAACATGAAACGGTCGGAGGAGTCTAACCCATGAGCGATAAAGAATTGTGGCCCGAAGGGGTCCAGCGGTGTTCTTTGAAGTTGTTCATAGCGTGGTTGGCGGTGGTTTTCGCTGTTTTAGCCTGGGGCGTCTACGCGGCCTATGTGGTCTGGGCCGGCGGACTGATTGTCACGGGAATGGATAATTATTTCGCCTTTGGATTGTACATCATATTCGACCTTGCAGTCATCGCCCTCGGTGCGGGCGCCTTTTTCAGCGGACTACTGTATTATCTGGTACGCGTGGAAGGGTTGAAGAACATTATCAACCTGGCGGTCATCATAGGTTTTATTTGTTATTCCGGTGCACTGCTGATCCTGACCCTGGAGGTCGGCCAGCCGTTGCGTGCCTGGTTTGGTTTCTGGCACCCCAACGTTCACTCCATGCTCACGGAAGTAATTTTTTGCATCACTGTGTACATGTTGGTCCTGACCATTGAGTTCATTCCCTTGATCCTGGAAAACCGCAAGTTGAACAAGATCAAGTTCCTGCACCACTTGGCGCACAACTTCCATGTCATCATGCCGCTGTTCGCCGGTATCGGTGCATTCCTGTCCTTCTTTCACCAAGGTTCCCTGGGCGGTATGTACGGCGTGCTTTTTTCCCGGCCGTACGCATTCCGTGAAGGCTTCTTTATCTGGCCCTGGACCTTCTTTCTCTTTATCCTGTCCGCTGTTGCCTCCGGACCTGGATTCACTATGCTTGTCGCCACACTCATGGAGAAAATGACAGGGCGCAAACTGGTGGATTTCAGCGTCAAGGCCTTGATGGGCAAGATTGCCGGAACCATGTTGGCTATCTACATGTTCTTTAAATTCCTGGATACATGGGGATGGTATGCCGGCATTCTCCCCAGATCCGGACTGACATTTGACGAGGTTTTCTACGGATTGGCCTACGGCAAATGGCTCTTGTTCTCCGAACTTATCATCTGCGGGATTTTTCCAGCATTCCTGCTGCTTTACGCAAAAACCCGTAATACGCCATGGATCCTGTACAGCGCAGCAATCCTGGCATGTATCGGCGTGATCATCAATCGCTACGTACAGACGGCACAGACACTGGCCCACCCGGTCATGCCCTTTGACCGCTGGTACGTGTATGTGCCGACCTGGGCGGAATGGGCGCCTTCCCTGGCTATCATTGCCTACGGCGCACTGATCCTCAGCCTGTCTTACCGCTACCTGCCCGTCTTTCCACAGGAGCGGAAATTGAACCCGTAACAAGGCTCAGTTCCCGACTTTAAAAACGCTCTATCCGCCGGATGGAGCGTTTTTGTATTTTCGGGAGATGCCTTTGACATTAGTATCGCATGAATGTCATTAATAGATAATATAAAGCGTACAGGGGCAGACTTTTCTGAATTTGCTGCCTCACAAGTTTTTCTGACTCCGTCGGACCGATGAAATTTGAATTTTCGCAGGAAGTGTTTTGAGTTGATTCATGGTAGCCTGATTTATTGTCTATTAACCTTATATATTACATTATTATGGTTGATGATTGTAAATGGTTAAGCAAAATCCATAAAAAACTTAATTTTGGACATTCATACCCCTTGCTTTTTGGAACGAGGGCATGTAGAAGTCTCCTCTTTGTGGCTGGCGTAGCTCAACGGTAGAGCAGCTGACTTGTAATCAGCAGGTTGCGGGTTCAAATCCCATCGCCAGCTCCACGAAGAGTTTGGAGGGGTTCCCGAGTGGCCAAAGGGAACAGACTGTAAATCTGTCAGCGTAAGCTTTCGGAGGTTCAAATCCTCCCCCCTCCACCATAATTTTGACAAAGCTGTAGGAGACAGGACGATGAAGGCCTGTTGCTGGACTACACATATAGTCAGCGCCTGTGCGGGAATAGCTCAATTGGCTAGAGCATCAGCCTTCCAAGCTGAGGGTTGCGGGTTCAAGTCCCGTTTCCCGCTCCAAATGGCCCCCTCTCGCTCCTAGAAGCATGGTTAGCCCACATAGCTCAGTCGGTAGAGCACTTCCTTGGTAAGGAAGAGGTCACCGGTTCAAATCCGGTTGTGGGCTCCATATCACTGTCGCGAAATCATTCAAAACCGCTAGATTCGTGTCGTATTTCGCCGCCGTAGGCATAAATTTCATCAAAAAAATCTTGTTAGGGGGATCGTATGGGCAAGGCAAAGTTTGAGCGGACAAAACCGCACGTTAATGTTGGCACCATTGGTCACATTGACCACGGAAAAACCACCTTGACCGCGTCTATCACCAAGATGCTAAGCATCAAGGGTGGAGCGAGCTATGTTCCTTTCGATCAGATCGACAAGGCGCCTGAGGAAAAGGAACGCGGCATTACCATTGCCACAGCCCACGTTGAGTACGAGACCGCCAACCGGCACTATGCCCACGTGGACTGCCCTGGCCACGCTGACTACATCAAGAACATGATCACAGGCGCGGCGCAGATGGATGGCGCTATTCTCGTTGTGGCCGCCACGGATGGTCCCATGCCCCAGACCCGGGAACACATTCTCCTGGCCCGCCAGGTCGGCGTACCGTGTCTTGTGGTGTTCATGAACAAGGTCGATCTCGTGGACGATCCGGAACTGCTGGAACTGGTAGAGCTCGAAGTACGTGAGCTGCTCTCCAAGTACGGTTTCCCTGGAGACGATGTGCCCGTGATTCAGGGCAGTGCTCTGAAGGCGCTGGAATCAGACAATCCAGACAGCGACGAAGCCAAGTGCATTTTTGAATTGATGGCCGCCCTGGACAGTTACGTTCCTGAGCCGGTTCGTGATATAGACAAGCCTTTTCTGATGCCCATCGAAGACGTGTTCAGCATCTCCGGACGCGGTACCGTAGTCACCGGACGAGTGGAGCGTGGCGTTGTCAAGGTGGGTGAGGAAGTTGAAATCGTCGGCATCAACGAAACCCGCAAAACCGTCTGCACCGGCGTGGAAATGTTTCGCAAGCTTCTGGACCAGGGCCAAGCCGGCGACAATATTGGCGCCCTTTTACGCGGCGTGAAGCGCGAGGATGTGGAACGGGGTCAGGTTCTTGCCGCTCCTAAATCCATCACGCCCCACCGCCGCTTCGTTGCCGAGGTGTACGTCCTGTCCAAGGAAGAAGGCGGACGCCACACTCCCTTTTTCAGCGGGTATCGCCCCCAGTTCTATTTTCGGACCACGGACATCACAGGAGTGGTGACCTTGGCGGAAGGTGTCGAAATGGTCATGCCCGGGGACAATGCGACATTTAACGTTGAATTGATCGCTCCCATTGCAATGGAACTCGGCGTACGCTTTGCAATCCGTGAAGGTGGCCGAACCGTAGGCGCCGGCGTCATCTCCGAAATCATCGAATAGTCAGCCGAAGGACTTATCATGCGCATCAATATTTTGCTGGCTTGCCTTGATTGCAAGCGACGCAATTACGCGACAGAGAAGAACAAGAAAAACACTACAGGACGGATTGAAATGAAGAAGTTTTGTCCCTTCTGTGGTGGGCATCGGATGCATCGGGAAACCAAGTAAGTATTATCTTCTCTGTTCCGCAGGCCAGTAGCTCTAACGGTTAGAGCACCGGACTCCAAATCCGGGGGATGGGGGTTCGAATCCCTCCTGGCCTGCCAATTTTTTTATGGGTTAAATATGGCTAAATTACAATCAAGTGATGACAAGAAAGTTCCTACTGGACGCTTTGAGTTCAAGGAAAAAGCTCTCCAGTTAAAGGATTTTTTTGAAAAATCTAAACTGGAGCTGAAGAAGGTCACATGGCCTACCCGCAAGGAAACAACCTCTACATGTCTTGCTGTTGTCGTGCTGGTAGTATTGATGTCTCTTTTTCTTGGAGTCGTTGATCTTGCTTTGGCAAAAATTGTTGAGGTTGTTCTTTATTAGTTTTCGAGAAATCAGCGCTTGAATCAGTGAGCCCGGAACCATCTTATGGAATTGAATGCACCGAAGTCGGAATGGTATATAGTTCATACCCACACGGGCTTTGAGCAGCGTGTGGAACGGACTCTCCGGGAAATGATCCGCACCAATAGAGCTCTTGGACTGATCGAGGAAATTGTCGTCCCAACGGAGAAGGTCGTAGAGCTCGTCAAGGGTGAGAAAAAAACCTCCACCCGAAAATTTTATCCCGGTTATATCATGGTCAAGATGGTTCTAACTGATGAATCTTGGCATCTGGTTCAGTCGTTGCCTCGTGTGACCGGTTTTCTGGGCGGAAAGAACAGGCCCTTGCCCATGCCGGAAAGAGAGGCATTAAAGATTCTCAATATGATGGAAACCCGTCAAGAGCAGCCTCGACCGAAATTCTCTTTTGAACGTGGCGATGAGGTGCGTGTCATTGATGGACCGTTCGCGAACTTCAATGCCGTTGTGGAAGATGTCAATTACGATAAGGGAAAGCTGAAAGTAACCGTTTCCATTTTTGGCAGACAGACTCCGGTGGAACTGGAATTCGTTCAGGTAAGTAAAACATAATCCTGCACATGTGGGAATTTGGTAGGTAATTTATGGCTAAAAAGATCAAAGCAAAAATTAAGCTTCAGGTTCCAGCCGGAGCTGCCAACCCGTCTCCTCCCGTAGGCCCAGCCCTGGGCCAACATGGCGTGAACATCATGGAGTTCTGCAAGAGCTTCAATGCCAAAACCCAGGACCAAAAGGGCATGATCACACCTGTGATAATCACGGTATATGCCGACAGAACCTTTACATTTGTCACCAAAACGCCCCCAGCTTCGGTTCTGCTCCTGAAAGCCGCGAAACTTGACAAAGGATCCGGTGAACCGAACAAAAATAAGGTCGGAAAGGTATCCAAGACCCAAGTTGAAGAAATCGCCAAATTGAAAATGCCTGATTTGACCGCGATGAGCCTTGACGCCGCCATGCTGAGCATCATGGGAACGGCTCGGAGCATGGGGATTGAGGTCGAAAACTAGGCAATAGGATAATGATCATGCCCACACACGGAAAAAAATATCGCAATTCTGTCCAGGACCTGGACCTGAAGAACAAGTTCCCGGTTAAGGACGGCTTGGATCTCGCGTTACGACTTGCTTATGCAAAGTTTGACGAAACGGTTGATGTCGCAGTCTGTCTTGGTGTTGACCCAAAATATTCCGATCAAATGGTCAGGGGCGCGGTAACGCTGCCGCACGGCCTTGGCAAGGTAGTCCGCGTTGCCGCTTTTTGCAAAGGCGACAAGGAAGCCGAAGCCAAGGATGCCGGTGCTGATATAGTCGGCAACGATGATTTGATCGAAAGGATTAAAGGCGGCTGGCTGGAATTTGATCAGGCCGTTGCAACCCCTGATATGATGGCTCAAATCGGAAAGATCGGACGAATACTCGGACCACGCGGATTGATGCCGAACGCAAAGACTGGAACCGTCACTTTCGACATTGGGAAGGCTGTCAAGGAGATGAAAGCCGGTCGTGTTGAGTTCAAGGTAGACAAAGCCGGTGTTATCCATTCTCCTCTGGGAAAAGTTTCATTCGGCGCGGACAAGCTTGTGGATAACCTGCGTACAGTCATCGACACCATCATCCGGTTGAAACCCTCCTCGGCTAAGGGCACTTACCTTCGAGCCATGGCGATTTCAACAACCATGGGACCCGGCATCAAGATTGACACGCAAACCATGCCGCGAGACTAGTTCCTTCAGGCTTGCAACATTATTAAATCAAGTCAGGCGAGCTTGTTTATGTCTGGCGATAGATTAGTCTATTAAGTTTCATTTCTTTAAAGCCAACTTATGAGCTTGAAGAAATTTCGATGGCATTCAGGAGTCAAAGACAGCAGGTGGAGTAATTCCTTAATGTCCTGCCGAGACACTACTTTGGCTCTTCTTTGCCGTATTACGCCGCAAAGGAGGTGAGATCACGTGAACAGAACGCAAAAAGGCGAAGTTATTGAGAAATTGAGAGGCAAAGCAGCAAATGCAAATATTGCCATAGTTACAGACTTCAAGGGTCTCAAGGTGGAGGAAGTCACACCGCTGAGAGTCAAACTTCGAGAATCCGGAGTTGACTATCATGTTGTCAAAAACACTTTGGCTCGCATTGCCTTGGATGGGTCGAAACACGAAATTCTAAAGGATTCCCTGAAAGATTGTTGCGCAATTGCTTTTACAACTGGAGATCCTGTAGCCGCTGCCAAAATCATTGTTGAATTTGATAAAGGCTCCAAGAATTTTAATACCCGCTTTGCAAGCCTCGAAGGCAAGTTTCTCACCAAGAACCAAATTGAAGATTTGGCCAAGTTGCCGAGCAAGGAAGTTTTGCTGGCTATGACGCTGGGAACGATGAATGCCGTTCCGACCAATTTTGTTGGCTTGTTCGCCAATATTTTGCGGAATTTCTTATACGCCTTGAATGCTATCAAGGAACAAAAGGAACAACCCGAGTCCGTTTAATCTCAAGAGCCAAAGTAGATATCAGGAGGATTTTATATCATGAGTGTCACCAAAGAGCAGGTTGTCGATTTCATTGCCAATATGACTGTCCTTGAACTCTCCGAGTTCATTAAGGAACTTGAAGAGAAGTTTGGTGTTTCAGCAGCAGCTCCCGTGGCTGCGGTTGCCGCAGCTCCAGCAGCCGCCGACGCGCCTGCTGCTGAGGAAAAGACGGAATTCGACGTCGTATTGACCAGTGCCGGTGGGAACAAAATCAATGTTATCAAGGTTGTCCGCGCTTTGACAGGTCTTGGACTGAAGGAAGCTAAAGCCAAAGTTGATGAAGCCCCTTCCGTGATCAAGGAAGCAGCTGCCAAGGCCGATGCTGAAGACGCAAAGAAACAGCTGGAAGAAGCCGGCGCCACAGTCGAGTTGAAGTAGATTTTGCCTTGAATTTTTTTTCAGGAAGTGTGGTCATTCCACACTTCCTGTTTCCGTTTGGTGAGTTCAACAGCCTTTTCGAGAGACTGAAATCCGAGATGTACCTGAAACAAATTCTTTAGCGAGATAATTCACGCATCTCGCATGAGGTATGGTCTACCTTGTTTTTCATGCAAACCCTTACCTGGCTTACATCATCCCGTGCTCATCCCTTTCGGCTAAAAATGGACCGTGGGCCCAAAAGATAGGAATAGAGCATTACCCTTCTTAGCCGAGTATACGTGATTCGCAAAGCCGAGACTACGGCCAAGATTCCATATTATGATATGAACGTGCTGAATATCTAATCATAGCATTAATATCGTCATTCCTGTGTACTTCTCGATGCATTGAAGTCTAGGAATAATCTACTGATACACATCTTATTGCTCCTCAACTAAAATAATAATGTACTGTATACGCGACTGATTCCTCAAAAATTATTTATGCGCATTGGTAATCAGTGTTTGTATTTTAATATTATTTAAATGATTTTCACGAATGAATCAATATCTCGTACGACGTTCTTTTGAATAAACAGTATTGCATCGATCTTCTAATACAAACTCCATAACCTTTCTGGCGCATTCATGCGCTTCTTTATATAACTTTTTAATAGCACTACGTTGAGGGCGACGATGACACAACTTGTGAAAAAGTTTGGCAAAATCCAAAGTGTTCTCAATATTCCCCATCTCCTCGAGCTGCAAACGCAATCCTATCATCATTTTTTGCAAAAGGATATCTCTCCAGCCGCGAGGGCAGACGTTGGACTTGAAGGGGTGTTTCGTTCGGTATTCCCGATCCATGACTTCAACAAGACGGCAACACTTGAATTTGTCAGCTATGAGATAGGCCAGCCCAAGTTCGATGTCTCGGAGTGTCTGGCTAAAGGCCTGCATTATGAGGCACCGGTTCGGATCCGAGTTCGCCTGGTGGTTTTCGACGTTGATGAAGAGACTGGGAACCGCTCCATTCGCGACATCAAGGAGCAGGACATCTATTTCGGAACTATTCCGTTGATGACTGAAAAGGGCACCTTCATAATCAATGGTACTGAACGTGTAATCGTCAATCAGCTGCAACGTTCCCCCGGAATCATTTTTGAGCATGACTTTGGAAAGACGCATACCAGCCGCAAGGTATTGTATTCATCCCGGATCATCCCCATGCGCGGCTCCTGGCTGGATTTCGAATTCGACCATAAAGACATTTTCTACGTTCGGATCGATCGGCGCCGGAAAATGCCTGTGACCATTTTGCTCAAAGCCATGGGCATGACCAATTCCGACATCTTGAGTTATTTCTACCAGACGGAGCACTACGAAATTGAAGATGGTCGAGTTTTCAGGGAGGTACAGGAAAAACTCGTCCGCAAGGAGCAACTCTTCGCGGATGTTGCCACTGAAACAGGAGAGGTATTGGCATCCGCTGGCTCGATGATGAAGCCTCGGACCTGGAAGAAGATTCTTAAGTCCGGGGTCAAACGCATTGAGGTCGACCCTGAATCCATTGTTGGTCAGTATTTGGCGCAGGACGTCGTCCATCCGGAAACAGGCGAAGTTCTGGCTCTTGTGGGTGATGCAATCACTGAGCCCTTTCTTGAACAATGCCGTGAAGCTTCCATCAAGCGCCTGCCAATTTTGTATGTCACCGGCGTCGAAGTTTCCGCCACGATCCTGGAAACACTCTCACTGGACAAGACCACGGATATCGAAACCGCTCAGGTTGAAATTTTCCGACGCCTGCGGCCCAGTTCGCCTCCCACTCCTGAGGTGGCGACAACCTTTTTCGACAACCTTTTTCGCAACCCCGACTATTATGACCTCTCACCCGTTGGTCGCTATAAATTGAATTCACGACTTGGGCTTGATGTTCCTTTGGATCAACGTACCTTGACTAACGATGATATCTTGAAGGCATTGAAGCATCTTGTTGAACTAAAGGATTCACACGGGCCTTCCGATGATATCGACCACCTGGGGAACAGACGAGTTCGTCCGGTTGGAGAGCTGGTTGAGAATCAATACAGAATTGGCCTTGTCAGGATGGAGCGGGCCATCAAGGAAAGAATGAGCCTCCAGGATGTGGCCACCTTGATGCCCCACGACCTCATCAACCCAAAGCCTGTGGTGGCCGCGATCAAGGAGTTTTTCGGAACTTCTCAGCTTTCACAGTTCATGGATCAGACAAATCCGCTTTCCGAAGTGACCCACAAACGGCGACTCTCCGCTCTCGGACCTGGCGGCTTGACCAGGGACCGGGCGGGATTTGAAGTTCGTGACGTGCACACCAGCCACTATGGCCGTATTTGTCCTATTGAAACTCCGGAAGGGCCGAACATCGGACTGATCGTTTCCATGACCACGTTTGCGCAGGTCAACGCATTCGGGTTTATCGAGAGTCCTTACCGGATCGTGAAAAACGGGCAAGCAACGCATGATGTCCTGTTCATGGATGCATCCAAGGAGGGACCCGAGATCATCGCTCAGGCCAATGCCGAACTGGACAGCGAAGGCCGGTTCGTGACCGATATCGTCACGGCGCGTCTCAAAGGCGATTTTGCGCTGGTAAACAAGGATGAAGTGACCTTGATGGACATTTCACCCAGCCAGATCGTTTCCGTATCTGCTTCATTAATTCCGTTTCTGGAACACGATGATGCCAACCGAGCCCTCATGGGATCGAACATGCAGCGCCAAGCCGTGCCGCTTTTGCGCTGTGAGAGGCCCATTGTCGGCACCGGCATGGAAAGCATCGTGGCCCAGGACTCCGGCAGTTGCATCTTGTCGGCCGGGGACGGCGTTGTCAGGTATGCTGACGCGGAGCAAATCGTCGTCAGCTATGAGGGAGATCTGTTTCCTGAAACCGGCGGATTGAAAGTCTATGATCTGTTGAAGTTTCACAAATCCAACCAGAATACGTGCTTCGGCCAGAAGCCTCTTGTGGTTGAGGGGCAGGCCGTACGCAAAGGTCAGGTTCTGGCCGATGGTCCAGGAATTCAGCAGGGCGAACTGGCCTTAGGCAAGAACCTGCTCGTGGCGTTTATGCCCTGGTGCGGGTACAACTTTGAAGACTCGATCCTCATCTCCGAACGCGTGGTCAAGGAAGATGTTTTCACCTCGATGCATATCGAGGAGTTCGAACTGGTCGCCCGGGACACCAAGCTTGGACCTGAAGAAGTCACCAAGGATATTCCCAATGTCGGGGAGGAAATGCTGCGCAACCTGGACGAAAGCGGCATCATCCGGATCGGCGCTCCGGTTCAGCCCGATGATATCCTCGTAGGAAAGATCACGCCCAAGGGCGAAACCCAGCTCACCCCGGAAGAGAAGCTGTTGCGAGCCATTTTCGGTGACAAGGCCAGGGATGTGAAGAATTCTTCGCTCAAAGTTCCGCCGGGTATCGAGGGAACGGTCATTGACGTTCGGGTTTTCAATCGACGCATGGGCGACAAGGACGATCGTTCCAAGGTTATTGAAAAGCACAAGTTGACCCGTCTAGAGGCCAAGGAGCGCCAAATCATAGCCGGTCTCACCGATGTAATGCGGGACAAAATCTGGAAGATAGTTGATGGCAAGCGACTCGCCCAGACATTGATGGGCAAGCGCAAGGGCGAGGTTCTCGTTGAAGCCAACATGTTCATGAGCAGGGAAATCCTGGACCTGGTCGCGCTTAAGAAGCTCCCTGGGTTGTTCGTGGTCAAGGAAGTGAACGATCAGTTGCAGGAATTGATTGAGGACTATGAGCGCCAGATCGCTTTTGTCCAGGAAGCGTATAAGATCAAGAGCGAAAGAATTACCGAAGGCGACGATTTGCCGCCTGGCGTGATCAAGATGGTCAAGGTTTATGTCGCGGTCAAACGCAAGTTGTCCGTAGGCGACAAGATGGCCGGGCGTCATGGAAACAAGGGCGTCGTCTCCTGCATATTGCCCGAAGAAGACATGCCCTTTTTTGCCGATGGAACCCCAGTAGACATTGTCCTGAATCCCCTGGGCGTGCCCTCGCGCATGAATATCGGGCAGATCATGGAAACCCACTTAGGGTGGGGTGCTTTTGAACTGGGTAAGCAGATGGCCCGGATGATCGAGCGTGGCGACGACGTTGTTGATTTGCGCCGTGAGGTCAAGGATGTTTTCGACTCGGAAAGCATTTCCGCCCTGGTGGATGAACTGGATGACCAGGAGTTTGTCTCCGCTGTTCGGGAACTGCGCAACGGCATCATTACCAAGAGCCCTGTCTTTGACGGCGCGCATGAAGATGAGATTTGGAAGTGGTTGAAAAAAGCCGGATTGCCTGATGATGGCAAGAGCGCTCTCTACGACGGCCGTACCGGGGAACTTTTCCATAACCGAGTGACCGTGGGCAGCATGTACATTCTCAAATTGCACCACTTGGTGGACGAGAAGATCCATGCCCGCTCCACCGGCCCTTACTCATTGGTTACTCAGCAGCCCTTGGGGGGCAAGGCCCAATTCGGCGGACAGCGACTTGGTGAAATGGAAGTCTGGGCCATGGAGGCGTACGGTGCCGCACACGTCCTGCAGGAGTTTTTGACGGTTAAATCTGACGATGTGACCGGCCGTGTGAACATGTATGAGAAGATTGTCAAAGGCGACAACTTTTTAGAGGCTGGGTTGCCAGAATCCTTCAATGTTCTCATTAAAGAGCTGATGTCGTTGGGACTCGACGTCACGCTGCTCCAGGAAGAGAAGAAGAAACGCCGCGGCCCAGCCTCATAACGACGCTTTGCTAGTTCGAATTCTGACGTCCGCGGTTATCCATATATAGCGATTCGAGTACCAAGGGGACGATATTATGACATTAGATGAACTCTTTTCCATGCGGGGAAGTTCTTCGACAACGCCCAACAGCAAGAGCCTTAAAGGCATCAAGATATCCATCGCCGCGCCAGAAACCATTCGTGAATGGTCCTTCGGCGAGGTTAAAAAGCCTGAAACCATCAATTATCGTACTTTCAAGCCAGAGCGCGACGGACTGTTCTGCGCCAAGATTTTTGGTCCCGTGAAGGACTATGAATGCAATTGCGGCAAATACAAACGGATGAAGCACCGGGGTATCGTTTGTGAAAAATGCGGCGTGGAGGTGATCGCATCCAAGGTTCGGCGCGAGAGAATGGGGCATATCGAACTGGCCTCTCCCGTTGCCCATATCTGGTTCCTGAAAAGTCTTCCTTCCAAGATCGGAACTCTATTGGACATGACCATGGCCGATCTGGAGAAAGTGCTGTATTTCGATTCGTTCATCGTGCTGGATCCGGGACAAACCAATCTTTTGAAATTCCAAGTTATTTCCGAAGAACAGTACTATCAGGTCATCGAACATTTCGGCGAGGATGCTGTCACCGTGGGCATGGGGGCGGAATCCATTCGCAAGCTGATCGAGGAACTGGATCTGGCTGCACTGCGCGCGGAATTGCGTGAAGAGGGCGCCAAAACCAAGTCCCAGACGAAGAAGAAGAAAGTTGCCAAGCGGTTGAAAATTATTGAGGCCTTCCTGGAATCCGGAAATAAGCCGGAATGGATGATCATGGAGGTCATTCCGATTATTCCTCCGGAACTACGGCCACTGGTTCCCCTGGACGGCGGACGTTTCGCCACCTCAGACCTAAACGACCTCTATCGCCGGGTGATCAATCGCAACAACCGCCTTAAGCGCCTGATGGAACTCGGCGCTCCGGACATCATTATCCGGAACGAGAAGAGGATGCTTCAGGAGTCGGTTGACGCCCTTTTCGACAACGGACGGCGCGGGCGGCCCATCTCCGGGACCAACGGGCGGCCCTTGAAGTCGCTGAGCGACATGATCAAGGGTAAGCAAGGTCGTTTTCGGCAGAACCTTTTGGGCAAAAGAGTCGATTATTCGGGCCGATCGGTTATTGTAGTAGGGCCGAAGCTGAAATTGCACCAGTGCGGGCTGCCCAAGAAAATGGCCCTGGAACTCTTCAAACCGTTCATCTACTCTCAATTAGAAAAACGCGGTCTGACCACGTCCATCAAAGGCGCTAAAAAGATGGTTGAACGCGAGGACGTGGTGGTCTGGGATATTCTGGAAGACGTGGTTCGGGAGTACCCGATCATGTTGAACAGGGCTCCTACGTTGCACAGGCTCGGTATTCAGGCCTTTGAGCCGTTGCTGGTGGAAGGAAAGGCCATTCAGTTGCATCCGCTGGTCTGCACTGCGTTTAACGCGGACTTTGACGGCGACCAGATGGCCGTTCACATTCCTCTGTCCATCGAAGCACAAATTGAATGCCGGGTGCTGATGATGTCCACGAACAACATCCTCTCGCCCGCCAACGGCGTACCGATCATCGTACCCAGTCAGGACATCGTCCTTGGCTTGTTCTACTTGACCGTGGACCGGTCCTTCAGCCGCGGAGAGGGCAAGATTTTCTCAAATCCCTCAGAAGTCACCCTGGCCTATGACTCCGGCACGCTGGACCTCCATGCCCGGATCAAGGTGCGCATGGACGGCCACCTTGTGGAGACTACGCCCGGACGGATACTTGTGGGCGAAGTGCTGCCGAAAGGCGTCCCGTTTGAACTCGTCAATCAGTTGCTGAACAAGAAAAGCATCGCCCGTCTGGTCGGAGAAGCTTACCGTCGCGCGGGTATCAAGGCCACGGTCATCCTTTGCGACAAGCTCAAGGACATGGGCTATGAGTTTTCAACCAGGGCCGGACTTTCCGTTGGTCTAATGGATTTGATTATTCCCGAACAAAAGGACGTCATCCTGAAGAGTTCCTTTGACGAGGTGAAGCATATCGAATCCCAGTACCGTGACGGGATCATCACCCGCACGGAAAAATACAACAAGGTCGTCGACGTCTGGACTAAGGCCACCAATGATGTGGCCAAGGAAATGATGCGCAAGATGTCGCATGAAATCCTGACCGACGAGAAGAGTGGGCGCGTGGAGGAGAACGTCAGCTTCAACCCCATCTTCATGATGGCCACCTCCGGAGCGCGGGGCAACCCAGACCAGATGCGCCAGCTGGCGGGAATGCGCGGATTGATGGCCAAGCCCTCGGGCGAGATTATTGAAACGCCCATCACTGCGTCTTTCCGTGAAGGGCTGACCGTGCTCCAGTACTTCATTTCAACCCACGGCGCTCGGAAAGGCCTTGCGGATACGGCGCTTAAGACCGCCAACTCTGGATACCTGACTAGGCGCCTGGTGGACGTTGTCCAGGACGTGCAGATTTATGAGAAAGATTGCGGCACCGTGGACGGACTTGAAATCGGGCACATGATCAAGGCTGGTGAAATCAAGGAGCGGCTGAGTCAGCGTGTCGCGGGTCGTCTGACCATGTTCGACGTCTTTGATCCGGTCACGGACGACGTGATGATTCCCGCCAATTCTCTGATTGACGAACACTACACCCAGATGGTGGAAACGTCCGGCTTGAACACCATGACCGTGCGATCCGTGGTTACCTGCAAGAGTCCGCACGGCGTGTGCGCATCCTGCTACGGCCAGGATCTTGCTACCGGAAGAGTCGTCAACGTTGGCGAGGCGGTGGGGATTATCGCAGCCCAGTCCATCGGAGAGCCTGGTACGCAGTTGACCATGCGCACATTCCACATCGGCGGTACTGCATCCAAGGAGATTGAACAGTCATCGATCACCTCCCACTTTGTTGGTCGAGTGATCCTATCCCGGGTAAAAACTGTTGAAAACGCCGAAGGCCATGCCCTGATCATCAACAAGAGCGGTCAGTTGAGCATTGTCGACGACCAGGGTCGCGAGCGTGAAAAATATACGCTGCCCTTGGGCGCCAAACTGTTCGTTCAGGATCAACAGGAAGTTGAAAAAGGGAAGCTGCTTGTGGAATGGGATCCCTTTAACGAACCCTTTGTAGTCGACGTCGAGGGTGCGGTGCGTTTTTCCGATATCATTGAAGGAAGAACCTTTCAGGACAAGATGGACGAGACTACGCTCAGAACCACCAAGACCATCATTGAATACCGCACGACCAATTTCCGGCCCGCCATCGCGATTCATGACGCCCAGGGCAACCAGGTTACTCGTCCGGGCACTTCATCGCCAGCCATGTTCCAGCTGCCCGTGGGCGCCGTGCTCATGGTGCAGGACGGCGATCAGGTTCGCCCCGGCGACATCATCGCCAGAAAGCCTCGAGAAACATCCAAGACCCGCGATATCGTTGGCGGACTGCCCCGAGTCGCAGAACTGTTTGAAGTACGCAAGCCAAAAGAACTCGGCGTTGTTTCTGAAATTGACGGTATTGTATCTTTTGGACCGGATGCCAAGGGCAAGCGCAAACTCATTATCACGCCGGACACTGGAGAGCCTAAGGAATATCTGGTGCCCAAGGGCAAGCACATTACTGTTCAGGAAGGCGACCTGGTCGAGGCTGGGGAACTTTTGACCGAAGGTTACCCGGAACTGCACGACATCTTGAAGATCAAGGGCGAGAAACAGCTTGCCAAATACCTTGTCGAGGAAGTGCAGGAAGTCTATCGGCACCAGGGCGTACAGATCAACGACAAGCATATTGAGGTCATTGTCCGCCAGATGCTCAAGAAGGTGCAGGTCATCGATCCCGGTGAAACGCCTTTCCTCCTTGGCGAGCAGGTGGACAAGCATCGCTTCATGAGGGAGAATCTCCGGTGCGTAGAGAGCGAGCTGCAACCTGCCGTGGCGGAACCGTTGGTGCTGGGGATTACTCAGGCCTCCTTGAATACCGACTCCTTCATCTCCGCCGCGTCCTTCCAGGAAACCACCAAGGTTCTGACCGAAGCCTCCCTGAGGGGCAAGGAAGACTACCTTCTGGGGCTCAAGGAGAACGTCATTGTCGGCCGTCTTGTTCCTGCCGGCACGGGATATCGTAAATATACGGATTGTGAAATCTATGTTCCGGACCAGCCCGAGCGTGAAGATTCCTTCCTTGAGGATCTGGAAGACAACCATCTGCTTGTTGGCGACTATTGATTACCTGTTTAGGGTCGCGGAAAGATCAAATCAATCTGATTCGATCAGCGGATGAAGGACTTCGTCCTTCATCCGCATCCGTGTTTTTGCAATTTTTCATCTGAGGCCGACGTTGCCATGTTTCTGCCTAAAACTGCAACGGCGACTCGGACCATCCGCGCCTTCCTGAGGTCCGATTAGGTTTATGCTACATGGCTTCAGGTGCGATGGAACGATTTTGGCGCCAAACAACAGCGATCGCAAAAATATGCCAAGCTGGAAATCTTAATAAGTTTTTTTCATAACTCTTTTAATAATTAAATAAAAACGTTCACCTCTCCACCTTTTTTTCAGTTGGAGCCCGTGTGTGTTTTGACAGAGTTTGGTGAAAGGGTTGACATCCGCCAGGCAAGATAATAAACATCCCCTCTTTTGACGTTCAATCTGGAGACGAAAGAAATGCCCACGATAAGTCAGTTGATTCGCAATGAGCGAAAAAAAATTGAGAAACGAAAAAAAACCCCGGCTCTGCAAAGCTGTCCGCAACGAAGGGGCGTTTGCGTCAGGGTTTACACGACCACACCGAAAAAGCCCAACTCAGCGTTGCGCAAGGTTGCCAGGGTTCGTCTGACCAACGGGATTGAGGTGACTTCCTATATTCCTGGTGAAGGACACAACCTGCAGGAGCACTCCGTTGTCATGATCCGCGGTGGTCGAGTCAAGGATTTGCCGGGGGTTCGTTATCATATCGTGCGTGGCAGTCTGGACACTTCCGGAGTTCAGGACAGGCGCAAAGGGCGTTCCAAATACGGCGCCAAACGTCCTAAATAATTAAAGGATCAAAGAATCATGCCAAGAAAAGGACCTATTCCCAAGCGAGTGATACTGCCTGATCCCGTTTACGGCAGTCAGTTGGTCACCAGGTTCATCAATCGATTGATGTACGGTGGAAAGAAAAGCGTAGCCGAGGGCATATTTTTTAATGCCTTGAATTTTTTGGCTGAGAAAACGCAGGAGCCCCCATTGAAGTCATTCGAGCAGGCAGTGGACAATGTCCGTCCGCAGGTCGAGGTGAAGTCTCGAAGGGTCGGTGGGGCCACATATCAGGTGCCAATTGAGGTGTCATCCAGCAGGCAGACATCACTGGCCATTCGCTGGTTGATCAATTACTCGCGGAATCGTGGTGAAAAGGGCATGGTGCAGCGTCTGGGCGCAGAGCTGCTGGATGCTTACAATAATCGCGGTGGCGCAGTAAAAAAGCGTGAAGATACGCATAAGATGGCCGATGCCAACAAGGCCTTCGCGCATTACCGCTGGTAAGTAAGGATATATTGTGTCTAGAACCGTACCCATTAGTCGCCAGCGCAATATCGGCATCATGGCCCATATTGACGCAGGGAAAACGACAACAACTGAAAGGATCTTGTTCTACACCGGTGTTTCGCACAAGATCGGCGAGGTCCATGACGGCCAGGCAGTCATGGACTGGATGGTTCAAGAGCAGGAACGTGGGATTACCATCACCTCGGCTGCGACAACCTGCACCTGGAAGGATCATCGTATCAATATTATCGATACGCCCGGCCACGTCGATTTTACCGTCGAAGTAGAGCGTTCATTGCGTGTGCTGGATGGCGCTGTAGCGGTTTTCTGTGCCGTTGCCGGTGTTGAACCCCAATCCGAGACGGTTTGGCGCCAAGCAGACCGATATAAAGTTCCACGCCTGGCTTTCGTCAACAAGATGGATCGAACCGGTGCTGATTTCTTTCGCGTTTTGGAAATGATCAAGGAACGACTGAAAGCCAAACCAGTACCTCTCCAGATTCCCATTGGATCAGAAGAGAATTTCAATGGAATCATTGATCTTATTCAGGGCAAGGCACTGTTCTTCGACGACGGGACAATCGTCGCTAAGGAATATGCTTTTGTTGATATCCCTGATGAATATATAGATGAATACGAGACATGGCGACAAGTGATGCTTGAAGCCGTTGCGGAAGAGGACGAAGAACTGCTGGAAAAGTATCTTGGCGGTGAAGAACTGGATCCTGAGGCCATAATAAATGCGGTTCGTCTGGCGACGATCAGCATGAAGATCTGCCCTGTTCTGTGTGGTTCCGCGTTTAAGAACAAAGGCGTACAGCCTCTTCTGGATTCCATCGTATCCTACTTTCCCAGTCCGCTGGACGTCACGGTCATGAAAGGCGTTGATCCGCAATCCGGCGAGGAGATCTCGAGCCCTTGCGATGACGACCTGCCTCTGAGTGCACTGACCTTCAAGCTTGCAAATGATCCCTATGTCGGCCACTTGGCTTTCTTGCGCATATATTCCGGCCGGATCGAAAGCGGCATGACTGTTATCAACGCAACGAATGGCAAGAAGGAAAGAGTCGGTCGTTTATTAAGAATGCATGCCAATAAACGTGAAGACATCAAGGAAGCCTATGCCGGCGACATCGTAGCCGCTGTCGGTTTGAAGCATGCTTCCACTGGTGATACCTTGTGCGCCACTGACCGTGTCGTGATGCTCGAATCCATGGATTTTCCCGAACCAGTCATCGAGGTGGCCATCGAACCGAAGACCAAGGCCGATCGCGATGCCCTGAGCCAGTCGCTTGCCAAACTGGCCAAAGAGGATCCTTCTTTCCGTGTAAAAAGCAACGAAGAAACGAATCAAACTCTTATTGCTGGGATGGGTGAACTGCATCTTGAGATCATTGTCGATCGCTTGACTCGGGAGTTCGGTGTCAATGCCAATGTCGGCCAGCCGCAGGTGGCATACCGAGAGACGATTACCACTCCGATTAAGCAGGAGACACGGTACGTCAAGCAAAGTGGTGGCCGGGGTCAGTATGCGCATACCGTGCTTGAACTGGAACCACAGGAGCCAGGTGGCGGTTTTGAATTTTCCAACGCCATTGTCGGCGGCGTGATTCCCAAGGAATATATCCCCGCTGTTGAAAAAGGCATCAAGGATGCCATGAGTTCCGGAGTACTGGCCGGTTTTCCTGTCGTGGATATCCGCGCCAAGCTTGTCTTCGGATCTTTCCATGAAGTTGATTCTTCGGAACAGGCTTTCTTCATTGCCGGTTCCATGTGCTTCAAGGAAGCCTGTCGAAAGGGAAAGCCCGTTCTTCTTGAACCGGTGATGTCCGTGGAGGTCCTTTCACCTGAGGATTACCTTGGTGATGTAATGGGCGATCTCAATGGACGACGTGGGAAGATCACCAACCTGGAATCAAGGCACGGTACACAGATCGTCCGAGCACATGTTCCTTTAAGTTCCATGTTCGGATATGCGACGCAATTGCGCTCCATGAGTCAGGGAAGAGCCAGTTACAGCATGCAATTTGATCATTATGAGCGAGTACCGGCACAGCTCGCCGAAGAAATCATTTCCAAGCGGAAGTAGGGGGATCATATGGGCAAGGCAAAGTTTGAGCGGACCAAACCGCACGTAAATGTCGGCACCATCGGCCACATTGACCACGGAAAAACCACGTTGACCGCGTCGATCACCAAGATGTTGAGCATCAAGGGCGGAGCGAGTTATGTTCCATTCGATCAGATCGACAAGGCTCCTGAGGAAAAGGAACGCGGCATCACCATTGCCACGGCCCATGTGGAGTACGAGACCGCCAACCGGCACTACGCCCATGTGGACTGCCCCGGCCACGCTGACTACATCAAGAACATGATCACCGGTGCGGCGCAGATGGACGGCGCAATTCTCGTTGTGGCCGCCACGGATGGTCCCATGCCCCAGACCCGGGAGCACATTCTCCTGGCCCGCCAGGTCGGCGTACCGTGTCTTGTGGTGTTCATGAACAAGGTCGATCTCGTGGACGATCCGGAACTGCTGGAACTGGTTGAACTCGAAGTACGTGAGCTGCTCTCCAAGTACGGCTTCCCCGGAGACGATGTACCCGTGATTCAGGGCAGTGCTCTGAAGGCGCTGGAATCAGACAATCCGGACAGCGACGAAGCAAAATGCATTTTTGAATTAATGGCCGCCCTGGACAGTTACGTTCCTGAGCCGGTTCGTGATATAGACAAACCTTTCCTGATGCCCATTGAAGACGTGTTCAGCATCTCCGGACGCGGTACCGTAGTCACCGGACGCGTGGAGCGTGGCGTTGTCAAGGTGGGTGAGGAAGTTGAAATCGTCGGCATCAACGAAACCCGCAAAACCGTCTGCACCGGCGTAGAAATGTTTCGCAAGCTTTTGGACCAGGGCCAAGCCGGCGACAACATTGGAGCTCTCTTGCGCGGCGTGAAGCGTGAGGATGTGGAACGGGGCCAGGTTCTTGCCGCTCCTAAATCCATCACGCCTCACCGCCGCTTCGTTGCCGAGGTGTACGTTCTGTCAAAGGAAGAAGGCGGACGCCACACGCCATTTTTTAGCGGGTATCGCCCCCAGTTCTACTTCCGAACCACGGATATTACGGGAGTGGTGACCTTGGCGGAAGGAGTCGAAATGGTCATGCCCGGTGACAACGCGACATTCAACGTCGAATTGATCGCCCCGATTGCCATGGAACTCGGCGTCCGTTTCGCCATCCGTGAAGGCGGCCGAACCGTAGGCGCCGGCGTCATCTCCGAAATCATTGAATAAGGCATATGATCATGAATAGCGACCGCATTAGGATAAAGTTGAAGGCTTTTGATTATCGAATCCTGGACAAGGCTGTTGCAGAGATAGTGGATACAGCGCGAAATACCGGTGCTGGACTGGCCGGTCCGATTCCGATTCCGACCAATATAAATAAGGTAACAGTGAACAGGTCGGTACACGTTGATAAAAAGTCTCGTGAACAGTTTGAGGTTCGTGTTCATAAACGGCTTCTGGACATCCTGGAGCCAACCCAACAGACAGTTGACGCCTTGGGGAAGTTGAATCTTCCCGCCGGTGTTGATGTCGAAATCAAGTTATAACGAGGATCGGTCATGTCGAATACTCTAGGAATACTTGGCCGTAAAATCGGGATGACCCGCATATTCGGGAGTGATGGAATGATCATTCCCGTTACGGTGATTCAGGCTGGACCTTGTCCGATTTTGCAGCTGAAGGAACAAACAAGGGATGGATACGCTTCCTTGCAAGTCGGATATCAAGAAGTTCCGGTTGGAAAATTGAGCAAGCCGCAAAAAGGCCATCAGGATAAGTCCGGGGCTGGATTTTTTCGTCACGTGCGAGAATTTCGGATCGACTCAGTAGACGGATATGAAATCGGTCAAGCTTTGAACCTGGATATGTTTGCACCTGGCGAAAAAATCAAGGTTACCGGCACATCCAAAGGGAAAGGTTTTGCAGGTGTCATGAAACGCTGGGGATTCGGCGGTTCTCCTGCTTCGCACGGCCATGAAAAGGTACATCGCAATGCCGGTTCCATTGGCAACAATACCAAGCCAGGTCGTGTCATCAAAGGCAAGAAAATGGCCGGTCATATGGGTGCTCGTCGTACGACATACAAGAACATTGAAATAGTCGCCATACGTGCTGACGACAATGTTCTTCTGGTGAAAGGCCAAATTCCCGGACCCAAAAACGGTCTTGTTATTGTAAGAAAGCAACACGCGTAAATTCAAAAGGTGGATGAAATGGCTGTGGTCGATATATTCAATCAGCAGCGGCAGATTGTGGGTGAAATAACGCTGGATCCGGATGTCTTTGAAATCGAAGCTCGTCCAGAGATTTTGCATTTGGTAGTTCGGTCACATCTGGCCGCGAAACGATCAGGTACTGTTGGTGTCAAGACGCGCTCCACAATACGTGGAGGCGGGCGAAAGCCTTGGCGACAAAAAGGTACCGGACGTGCACGCGCTGGTTCGAACCGTTCACCCATTTGGCGTTCCGGAGCGGTCACGCATGGTCCCATGGCCAGGGATTATTCATTCAAGGTGAATAAAAAGGTCCAAAAGCTGGCCATGCGCATGGCGCTTTCATCCCGCCTGGCTGATAAGGATTTGACGGTAGTTGAGGAATTTCAACTTGATCAGATCAAAACAAAACAGGTTTCCGAATTTATCCAGAGGTTTGATCTCAAGAATGTCTTGATTGTCGTTTCTGAAGTCGATACAAATCTAGCCCTTTCTTCGAGAAATATTCCTGGTGTTTCCGTGCAGACCGCCGATGGGGTTAATGTCTACGAGATGCTTCGTCATCACCATGTCATGGTTTCTTCCGCGGCTGTCGAGTCTTTTCAGATGAGGTTGAAATAATCATGAATTACACACAAATATTGCTTCGACCACATGTTTCCGAAAAGGCGACGCTGGTCAAAAGCTTTGCTAATCAGGTTGTGTTTCAGGTTCATCCTGAAGCCAACAAGATTGAAATCAAGCAGGCAGTTCAGGAAGCCTTTGACGTGAAGGTGGCCAAGGTAAATGTCGCACGCAAAAAAACGCTTACCCAGCGCAAGGCCAATCGTCGACTTGTTCGAACTCCTGGTTTTCGCAAAGCTTATGTGACCCTTGCCGAAGGCGAGAAAATCGATTTTTTTGAAGGGGTCTAGTCAATGTCAATACGCAAGCTCAAACCAACGTCTCCCGGAACGCGGTTTCAGACAATTTCTGAATTCGAAGAAATCAATCGCGGCACGCCGGAAAAATCACTGACTAAAGGACGTTCCAAGAAAAGCGGACGCAACAATCTTGGGCGTATCACATCCAGACGTCGAGGCTCGGGCAATAAACGCCGCTACCGGACAATCGACTTCAAGCGCGACAAGTGGGATATCCAAGCCAAGGTTGCATTTATTGAATATGATCCTAACCGCAGTGCCCGGATAGCTTTGTTGCACTATGCGGATGGTGAAAAACGCTATATTCTCGCTCCCAATGGCGTTAATGTCGGTGATTCGATTTTGGCGGGCAATAATGCAGACATATTCCCTGGAAACGCGATGAATCTCTCTCGGATTCCTGTCGGCACAATTATCCACAATATTGAAATGGCTCCAGGCAAGGGCGGACAGATGTGTCGCAGTGCCGGAACCTATGCTCAGCTCGTCGCCAAAGAGGACAAGTATGCCCTGCTGCGTTTGCCCTCAGGTGAGGTGCGTAAGATCCTCGTCACTTGTCGGGCGACTATCGGCCAAGTCGGCAATACGGACCATGAACAAATTTCCATTGGCAAAGCCGGGCGTAATCGGTGGCTGGGCCGTCGTCCCAAGGTCCGCGGCGTTGCAATGAACCCTGTTGACCATCCTTTGGGCGGTGGTGAAGGCAAGAGTTCAGGAGGACGTCATCCATGTACACCATGGGGGAAGCCGACAAAGGGATATAAAACCCGAAACCGTAGAAAACAGTCTTCGCAACTCATCGTTAAACGACGCGGCCAGAAATAGGAGTCACGGATATGCCACGGTCAATAAAGAAAGGCCCTTTTGTAGATGAGCACGTGCTCAAGAAAGTGACAAAGGCCCATGAAACGAACGATCGAAAGGTGATCAAGACCTGGTCTCGGCGTTCAACGATTGTCCCTGAAATGGTTGGTATGACATTTGCCGTTCACAACGGTAAAAAATTTATTCCAGTTTTTGTTACGGAAAACATGGTTGGCCATAAGCTTGGTGAGTTTTCACCCACCAGGACGTTTTATGCCCATGCTGGTGGCAAAAAGAGTGCCGTGAAAGGCAAAAAGTAGTTCTGGAGGCCTGTGATCATGGAAGCTAAATCTGTTGCACGGTACGTGCGCATTTCATCGCAAAAAGCTCGACTCGTTGCTGCCAACGTCAGGGGCAAGAATATCGAGGAAGCACGTAAAATATTGAAGTTTACCCCCAAGAAGGCAGCCGCGGTTCTGGACAAGATTCTACATTCCGCTATTGCCAATGCCGAGCAACTCGGTGGTGTGGATGTGGATACCTTGTATGTCAAAAACATCATTATCAATGATGGTCCGACTTGGAAACGGATCCGCCCGCGAGCCATGGGTCGCGCCTATCGGATCTTGAAGCGGACAAGTCACATCACCATCATTGTTGAGGAAGCGTAGGGAGGATAGATAATTGGGCCAGAAAACGCATCCCATTGGTTTCCGTCTTGGCTATACCAAGAATTGGCAGTCCAGGTGGTTCAGCAAAAAGGATTACGCAGCCTTTGTCTACGAAGATAAGCAGATCCGTAATTTTTTAAAAAAAACTCTGTATCATGCCGGCATCTCCAAGATCGAAATTGAACGTGCCGCAAGCAAGATTCGGCTTATCCTCTTTACCGCACGACCTGGAATCGTCATTGGACGAAAGGGTGTGGAAATCGAAAACTTGAGAGCAACCTTGAAGAAACGTTTTCAAAAGGATTTTGCTCTTGAAGTGATCGAGATTCGTCGTCCGGAAACAGATGCGCAGCTGGTTGCCGAAAACGTCGCTCTCCAGCTGGAACGTCGAGTCGCTTTCCGAAGGGCAATGAAACGTACCGTCGGCCTTGCACGAAAATTTGGCGCTGAGGGCATCAAAATCAGTGTCGCCGGAAGACTTGGCGGAGCTGAAATAGCCCGAAGCGAGTGGAATCGTGACGGACGCGTTCCTTTGCACACACTGCGTGCGGATATCGATTATGGTCAGGCCATTGCAAAGACAACATACGGTGTCATCGGCGTGAAGGTCTGGATTTTCAAAGGTGAGATACTTGATGAGGTGATTCAGTAATGTTGAGTCCCAAAAAAGTTAAGTTTCGAAAACAGCAGAAGAATAGAATCAAGGGCATGGCCCTGAGAGGAAGCAGTGTTGTTTTCGGAGATATTGGTCTCAAGGCTCTAGAGCCTGGGAAGTTGACAAGCCAGCAGATTGAGTCGGCACGTATTGCCATGATGCGTCACATCAAGCGTGGCGGAAAAGTATGGATACGTGTATTTCCCGATAAGCCTATCACTGCCAAGCCTGCGGAAACTCGTCAGGGCAAAGGTAAAGGCGCCCCTGTTGGCTGGTGTGCACCGATCCGCAGAGGTCGTGTGCTTTATGAAATTAAGGGTGTCAGCATTGAACTGGCTTCTGAAGCACTGCGCCTGGCTGCATATAAGTTGCCAATCAAGACGAGTATCGTGCTGAGGGAGGCATAACATATGAAAACAACTGAACTTCGTGAACTCACGGGTACAGAGCTTCAAGAAAAGCTGCTCGAGTTTCAGAAAGAATTGTTCAATCTTCGATTTCAACATAAAACCGCCCAGCTGGAGAATACGCAACGATTGCCTTTTGTCCGAAAAACAGTTGCACGGATATTGACAGTTATGCGTGAACAAAACGCAGGAGCAAGGTCATGAATACGGAACTCAAGCAAAAGACCAAACGTACTGAAATCGGCGTGGTCATGAGCAACAAGGCTGAGAAAACTATTGTCGTTTCCGTCAATAAACTGGAAAAACATCCTCTGTTCAAGAAATATATTCGACGAAGAAAGAAGATGATGGCCCATGATGAGCAAAATGTATGCAACATCGGGGATAAAGTTGAAATAATCGAAAGTCGTCCTTTGAGTAAACGCAAATGCTGGCAGCTCAAGCAAGTGCTGGAAAGAGCTGTTTAAGAGGCAATCATGATACAAGTTCAATCGATGCTTGATGTCGCGGATAATTCCGGGGCAAAGAAAGTTTTCTGCGTCAAGGTGCTTGGCGGCAGTCATCGCAGATATGCCTCTATTGGAGACATAATTGTTGTTTCCGTTAAGGAAGCCATGCCGCATTCCAAGGTCAAGAAAGGCGAAGTAATGCGAGCCGTGATAGTACGCACGAAAAAAGAAGTGAATCGTCCTGATGGTTCTTTCATTCGCTTTGACAATAATTCCGCCGTACTTTTGAACAAGCAGAACGAACCGGTTGGGACACGCATTTTTGGACCTGTTGCCCGTGAACTGCGCTCCAAGAATTTCATGAAAATTGTTTCACTGGCTCCCGAAGTTCTGTAGGTATATGCCATGAAAAATCGCAAAATATTGAAAAACGACAAAGTCATGGTTATGGTTGGGAAAGACAAAGGCAAGATCGGTAAAGTATTAAAACTCTTTCCTAAAACAGAACGGATCCTCATCGAGGGTGTGAACAAGGTTAAAAAGCATTCCAAGGGAAACCCTTATAAAGGGGAAACCGGAGGAATCAAAGAAAAAGAATCTCCTTTGCACCTTTCCAATGTGAATCTTGTCTGCGATAATTGCTCTAAGCCGACTCGTATCGGCTACAAGCTCATCGAAGCAGACAAAAAGGTCCGGTTTTGTAAAAAGTGTAACGAAATAATTGCTTAAACAAGGTGCGTCATGTCCAGGTTGCAGGAAAATTATAAGAACAAGGTCGCTCCTGAGTTGATGAAGGAGTTTGGGTATTCTTCAGTGATGGAGATTCCACGAATACATAGCATCAGCCTGAATATTGGTCTTGGGGAAGCATCCCAGAACAACAAGCTGATCGAAGATGCTGTCACTGAACTCACCCAGATTGCCGGTCAGAAATCTGTAGTCACCAGGGCTAAAAAATCCATTGCCGCTTATAAGCTACGCGAAGGAATGCCCGTAGGTTGTCGTGTTACCTTGCGACGGGAACGCATGTGGGACTTTCTGGATAAGCTTGTCTCATTTTCATTGCCGCGCGTCAGGGACTTTCGAGGAATACCGGATCGTGGATTCGACGGAAGAGGCAACTTTACCATGGGAATCCGTGAGCATACGATTTTTCCTGAAATCAACATGGATCGCGTTGATCGTGTCAAAGGTATGAATATCACTATAGTGACCACTGCTTCCACCGACAAAGAGGGCAAGACCCTTCTGCAGTTGTTGGGCATGCCATTTAAAAAATAACTTAAGGAGGATGCTTTGGCTCGAACTGCTCTCATCATCAAGGCTGCCAGAAAGCCGAAATTTTCTTCTCGCGCCTACAACCGGTGCCCTGTCTGTGGCCGATCGCGTGCATTTTTAAGGCGCTTTGGCCTATGTCGAATTTGCTTCCGAAACATGTCCCTGGCAGGTGAGTTGCCTGGGGTAAGAAAATCAAGTTGGTAACGAGGACTCCCCATGCTGCTCAATGATCCCATAGCGGATATGCTTGCACGTATTCGCAATGCACAAAAAGCATTGCATAAAGAAGTATTTATTCCTGCTTCAAAAATGACTGAATCAATTTCCGTCATTTTGAAGGAACACGGATTTGTCTCAGATGTCTCCAATGAAGAAGGCAAACTTCGTGTCGTTTTGAAGTATCTTTCTTCTAAGGGCGCCATCTCAGGATCACGACGACTGAGCAAGCCTGGTTTGCGGATATACGTCGGCGCTAAAGATATACCTGCCGTACAAAATGGACTGGGTATCGCCATCCTCTCCACTCCGCAGGGTGTTCTGGAAGGTCGTAAAGCCCATGCCGATAATGTCGGCGGGGAATTGCTCTGCGAAATTTGGTAAGGAGAAGTAACGATGTCACGCATTGGAAAAAATCCGGTCACCCTGCCTCAGGGCGTAGAGATCCGATTGCAAAAAGATCTGATCAATATCAAAGGACCGAAGGGGGAATTGCAGACGCCGACGCATCCAGCAATTCAATATGAGCTGAAGGATAATGCCGTTCACTTGTCACGCGCTGACGACTCACGAACAGCACGTGAACAATTCGGCCTGCGTCGGACTTTGCTCGCAAATTCCGTCAAAGGCGTCACCGACGGTTTTCAAAAAGTCCTTGAGGTGATTGGAGTTGGTTACAAGGTCGCTGTCGAAGGATCTAAGATTACTTTAAACGTCGGTTTTTCACACCCCGTTGAATACGTTTTGCCATCAGGGATGACTGCCAAGGCTGAGGGAAATAAGTTGACGATCAGCGGCATCAACAAAGAGCAAGTTGGTGAAGTTGCCGCCCAGATTCGACGTTTTCGTCCACCAGAGCCATTCAAAGGCAAAGGTATTAAGTATGTTGATGAAGTCATCCGCCGTAAGGCCGGTAAAACTGGTAAAAAATAGGTTTGATCCATGAAATACACGAAATCTCAAGCCAGAATGCGGCGCAGGCAACGTATTCGTAAAAAGATCAGCGGCACTGCTCAACGACCACGACTGGTAGTGTTTCGTTCCAATACGTACATCTATGCCCAGCTCATTGATGATGAGAAAGGTCACACACTCGTGTCCGCATCCTCATTCGCCATGGCGAAAGAAAACGGTTCTACCGCCTTTAACCGAGATGTTGCCACTCAAGTTGGAAAGGATCTCGCCGAAAAGGCGAAGTCCAAGGATATTCTCCAAGTTGTCTTTGATCGTAGCGGATACATCTATCACGGGAAAATCAAGGCTCTTGCCGACGGCGCTCGAGAGGGCGGACTTCAATTTTAATGGGGACCTTCATGGAACAGACGCAACTAGGATTCATTGAGAAAATTGTTTATTTGAACCGCGTGGCCAAAGTTGTAAAAGGCGGGCGCCGATTCAGTTTTAGCGCCTTGGTGGTTGTGGGCAATGGTAAGGATTCAGTAGGCTACGGTCTTGGCAAAGCCAACGAGGTTCCTGAGGCCATACGCAAGGCAACGGAACGCGCTCGCAAATCCATGCAAAAGATCAACCTGGTTGATGGAACGGTTCCATATAAAGTCGAAGGTCAATACGGCGCAGGGCGAGTAGTTTTGAAACCTGCTTCCAAGGGAACAGGCATTATCGCAGGCGGCCCCGTTCGTGCCGTGATGGAAGCAGTCGGAGTCAGCGACATATTGACCAAAGCTATTGGAACAAACAACCCACACAACGTGCTCAAAGCGACAGTACAAGGCCTGGTATCCTTGCGATCCGCCGAACAGGTCAGCACTCTGCGCGGCCAATCCGTCAAGCTGATACGTTGATTCCTTTTCCGGAAACGCACACGATAGAAGCTTATTCCGGGTTTAACATATTTGGAAGGACATCATGAGATTACACGAGCTGTATCCATTTTTTGAAGAACGGAAATCGCGTAAGCGAGTCGGTCGTGGTTCTGGCAGCGGAACCGGCTGTACATCCGGAAAAGGTAACAAGGGGCAAAAATCCCGCAGTGGTGGTACCAAGGCTCCCGGATTCGAGGGGGGACAGATGCCGTTGCAGCGCAGGCTCCCTAAAGGCGGTTTCAAGAATCCGTTCCGAATCGAATATTCCGTGGTGAATCTTGATCGCCTTCTGGAATCTTTTCCAAAATCCGAGTCCATTTCTCTTGAAGAAATTTATAGTGCCGGGTTTGGGAAGAAGGGAATGCCTGTGAAGATTCTTGCCCGGGGATCTGTTTCAACATCCGTCCGTGTTGAAGCGCACAAATTCAGCAAGCAGGCTATAGAAAAAATTACTCAAGCCGGTGGCCAAGCCATTGCCATGGAAGGCGAGCAGAGTGCAGCAGACAACGAGTAAAGCAGGAGGACTTGCGGAACTCAAACGCAAGATTCTTTTTACCTTTTTGTTGCTGGCAACATGCCGAATCGGTGTACATATACCGGTTCCAGGCGTTGATTCACGCGCTATGGTGGATTTTTTTGCCAGTATGCAAGGTACCCTGTTCGGCATGTTCGACATGTTTGCCGGCGGTGGGTTAAGCAACCTGTCTATCATGGCATTGGGCATTATGCCCTACATTTCCGCTTCCATCATAATTCAGCTTTTGACTGTGGTCAGTCCTGAATTGAAAAGATTGAAGGAAGAAGGAGCCGCTGGGCGCAAGAAAATTACACAGTATACGCGATACGGTACTGTGCTTATAGCCGCCATTCAAGGACTTGGAATTGCTATTGGCATTGAAAACATGACCAGTCCGGCCGGAGTTCCCGTCGTCCTTGACGGGGGTTGGGCTTTCCGGCTGACGACTATTATTACCCTTGTTTCCGGCACGGTTCTGTTGATGTGGATCGGTGAGCAGATTACCGAGTATGGTATAGGTAACGGAATTTCCCTGATTATATTCGCCGGTATCGTGGCCCAGCTGCCAGGTGCTGTTTTCAATACATTCCGCTTGATGAGTGCTGGACAGATCTCGCTGTTCGTCGCTATTTTGTTGGCGGTGCTTGTTGCTTCGGTACTTATATTCATCGTTTTCATGGAACGAGGACAGCGCCGAATCCCTATACAATATGCCAAACGTATGTTGGGGCGTAAGATGTACGGGGGGCAGACGACCCATCTGCCACTGAAGATCAATACAGCCGGTGTCATTCCACCCATATTTGCATCTTCAATGCTTATGTTTCCGGCGACTTTGGCTTCATTCTCGCAATCAGAAATACTGAATAGAATTTCCGTTATCTTCGATCCAGCGAGCATCATTTATAATACCGTTTTCGTGGCTTTGATCATCTTTTTCTGCTATTTCTATACAGCTATCATCTTTGACCCCAAGGACATAGCCGAAAATATTCGTAAGCAGGGTGGTTTCGTCCCCGGAATACGTCCAGGTTTAAAGACTCGAGAATATATCGACACCGTCCTTAGCCGGATTACCTTGTGGGGTTCATTATATATATCAGCGATTTGTGTTCTTCCCATGCTGCTTATAGCCCAGTTTAACGTTCCTTTCTATTTTGGTGGAACAGGTGTATTGATTGCCGTTGTTGTCGCGATGGATACCATGAGCAAGGTTGATTCCTATTTGATAACTCATCAATATGAAGGATTGATGCAAAAGACACGGATTAAAGGCAGGCGTTAAGAGTGAAGAAGTTTCTCGGTATTTATCTCAAGAACGAGAAAGAGATAAATATCCTTCGTGAAGCAAATCGGATTGTCTCCATTATTCTTGATGCACTGCAGGAAAAGATTTGTCCTGGTATTAAAACCCTGGAACTGGAAGAAATTGCCTTAACTTGGTGC
Source organism: Desulfonatronum thiosulfatophilum (assembly GCF_900104215.1). Classification (NCBI taxonomy): domain Bacteria; kingdom Pseudomonadati; phylum Thermodesulfobacteriota; class Desulfovibrionia; order Desulfovibrionales; family Desulfonatronaceae; genus Desulfonatronum; species Desulfonatronum thiosulfatophilum. The sequence goes on from NZ_FMXO01000005.1 coordinate 104,289, forward strand.
TCAAGATTTGACGTTAAACCGGCTTTTCTTGGATACCGTGGATTTCCTTATGCATTATGTTGTTCAGTGAACGATCAGGTTGTGCATGGGTTTCCTTCAGAGCGATACCTTGAAGAAGGCGATATTGTCAGTCTTGATTTTGGGATTATATATCAGGGTTTTTATGGCGATTCGGCGCGAACATTTCCTGTTGGAAACATTTCTCCAACCTCTCAGCAATTGATCGACGTTGCCCGAAATGCCCTGGATATCGGAATACGTTCAGCAGTCGTCGGGAATCAACTTTATGATATATCCCGTTCGATACAGAGTTATGTAGAGGGAGAAGGTTGTTCAGTCGTAAAACGATTTGTCGGACATGGAATCGGACGCAGTCTTCACGAGAAGCCTGAAATTCCGAATTTTGTACCTCAAAGGTACACCGATATTCCGTTAAAAACCGGAATGGTGCTTGCCATAGAGCCAATGGTTACCGCCGGTAGAGATGAAGTGGAAATTCTCCCTGATCGTTGGACAGCCATCACAAAGGATCGAAGTCTTGCCGCTCATTTTGAGCACACAATAGCCTTGACTTCTAACGGAACAGAAATCCTGAGCAGGAGTCACGCCGAATACGGCCAAGGGAGAGATTCCTGAACCATGATTAAGCTTTTGATTTAGCGGTAAGATTGATTATTATGGCATTCTATGTGGTCGACCAACGTGATGATTCAAAGAATACTCAACACCTTCTGACGGAAATATGTGGAGCAAGCTATGAAAGTTAAACCATCTGTGAAGAAAGTCTGCGACAAGTGTCAGATCATACGTCGCAATGGAATTTTACGGGTTATTTGCGAGAACCCCCGTCACAAGCAACGACAAGGATAATGGAGGAAACGTGGCACGAATTTCCGGGGTTGATTTACCCAAGAACAAGCGGATGGATATTGCCTTGACGTACATCTACGGCATAGGGCGAACAACTGCCTTAAAAGTCCTTGATGCCACAAGCATTGCTTGGACCAAAAAAACCGATGATCTTACAGCTGACGAGGTCAACGACATTCGCAAAATTATCGAATCAAATTATAAAGTCGAAGGTGACTTGCGCCGGGACGTGACCAGCAACATCAAGCGCCTTATGGATATCGGATGCTATCGGGGACTGCGTCATCGTAAAGGACTTCCCGTTCGCGGCCAGAGCACGCACGCCAATGCTAGAACACGCAAAGGACCACGTCGCTCTATCGTCGGCAAGAAGAAAAAATAATCTCGGCTTTTATATATTAACCCTTTTGAGAACATACTAGGGACAGGAGCGTAATCAGCATGGCAAAACCTGCTCGTAAAGTCGGCAAGCGGAAAGAAAAAAAGAATATTCCATTAGGAATCGCTCATATCCAGGCCAGCTTCAACAATACCATTATTTCTTTCACCGATCAGAAAGGAAACGTCATAAGTTGGGCCAGTTCTGGAATGGCCGGCTTCAAAGGCTCACGCAAGAGCACTCCCTTTGCTGCGCAACTGGCAGCGGAAACAGCTGCACGCAAAGCACAAGAACAGGGTATGCGCACGGTCGGGGTTCTTGTTAAAGGACCAGGCTCCGGACGCGAAGCAGCCATGAGAGCGATTAACAGGGTTGGTTTCCAAGTAACTTACATTCGGGATATCACGCCGATTCCGCATAATGGTTGCCGTCCCCCCAAACGAAGACGTGTTTAACCCAGATTAGGGGAGGTTATTGATTTTGGCCAGATATACAGACGCAAAGTGCCGCATATGCCGCCGGGAAGGTTCAAAACTTTTTTTGAAGGGCGATCGATGTTTTACCGACAAATGTGCATATGAGCGACGTCCATATGCTCCCGGCGATCACGGGCGAGCACGCAAAAAATTTAGTGATTATGCTCTTCAGTTGCGGGAAAAACAAAAACTGCGTCGCACTTTCGGCGTTTTGGAAAAACCCTTCCGCAACTATTTTTACAAGGCCGACAAGCAGCGTGGCGTGACTGGAACAAACCTGCTGCTTCTCCTTGAAACACGTCTTGATAATGTCGTTTACAGAATGGGCTACGCCAATTCCAGGGATCAGGCCCGCCAATTAATTCGTCACGGCCACTTCACCTTGAACGGACACAAGGTCAACATTCCTTCACTCCGAATGCGTATCGGCGACGAGATACTCGTCAAGGAAGCCAGTCGCAAGGTACCTGTTATTCAGGAAGCGCAGCAGGTTATTGCCCGTCGAGGCACTCCGCCCTGGCTTGAAGTTGACGGATCACAACACAAAGGCAAGTTGGTCGCCGTTCCGACACGCGAAGATATATCATTTCAGATTAACGAACAGCTCATTGTCGAACTGTATTCAAAATAATCTTTGCAGGTGTAAAGAATGTTCATTCGAAAAGGCGACAAGTTACTCAATACCCGCAACTGGACGGAACTGGTCAGACCGGACCAGCTTGTCAAAGACAAGCGTTCGTCCTCCTCCTATGGAAAATTTGTTTGTGAGCCATTGGAGCGTGGTTTTGGGACAACCATTGGCAATGCTCTTCGGCGTGTGCTGCTTTCCTCAATGCAGGGAGCAGCCATTGTTGCCGTTCGCATAGAGGGTGTGCAGCACGAATTCACGACCATTCCCGGCGTACTTGAAGATGTAACGGATATTGTTCTTAATCTGAAGCAAGTTCGACTGGCTATGACCACTGACGAACCCCAACGTCTTCAACTCTCAGCGAATACCAAGGGTCAAATCACTGCCTCGGCCATTCAGGAGAATCAACGGGTCAAGATTGTCAATCCAGACCAGATCATCGCTACGCTCACTGATGACATCGACTTAAAGCTCGAATTAGAAGTGCGCATGGGGAAGGGATATGTACCGGCTGACCTTCATGAAGGTCTTGCTGAGGAAATCGGATTGATTGCTATTGATTCAAGCTTCTCACCTGTCGTTAAGGCCGCGTATTCCGTCGAGCAGGCTCGGGTTGGTCAAATGACCAATTACGATAAATTGGTCATGGAGATCTGGACGGATGCTTCGGTCCGCCCTGATGAAGCCCTTGCGTATGCAGCAAAGATACTCAAAGACCAGTTGTCTGTCTTCATTACCTTTGACGACAGTGAGGACGAACAGGGAACTTCAAGCCAAGCCCATCAAGATATTGATCCGTTGCTGTTCAAATCCATAGAAGATCTTGAACTGTCAGTACGGGCGACAAATTGCTTGAAAAGTGCCGGAATCGCTATTTTTGGCGAGCTTGTTCAGAAATCTGAACATGAAATTCTGGAGACTCGCAACTTTGGGCGCAAATCTCTTGAGGAAATTCGGCGCGTCGTCAATAAAATGGGTTTTGATTTTGGTACTGTCGTGCCCAATTTTGAAGAGAAATTTCAAGAATGGCTGAAGAAGGAAGAGAATAATGAGACACAGGAAGAGCGGTAGAAAATTCAACCGGACCCCGGCACATCGCAAAGCCATGTTCCGAAATATGGCCACTGCACTGATTACGCATGGTCGGATTCGAACAACGGAAGCCAAGGCGAAAGAGTTACGCGGCGTCGTTGAAAAGCTTGTTACCACTGCCAAGCGCAATGATTTGCACTCTCGTCGACTGGTATACAAAGCTTTGGGCAGCCATACGATTGTCAAAAGATTATTTGATGAAATCGCTCCGTTGTATCAAGGTGTTCCAGGTGGATACACCCGAGTACTCAAGTTCGGCGACCCTCGTCCAGGAGATTGTGCACCATTGGCCATGATCGAATTCACCAAATATTCTGAAATTGGTGTCCCTGCCACGCAAGATACCGGGGGAGTTGATCAGACTGAGCCAGAAGCCTCCGACAAGTAGTAACTTACAAGGCAGAGCTTCGGCTCTGCTTTTTTTTGTACATACTTATAGGTAAAACCTATTAACTAGATGCAATCTATGGATATCCGACAGCTCAGGGCATTCAGCAAAGTTTACGAACGAAAAAGTTTTTCTAGAGCTGCCGAGGAACTTTTTTTATCTCAGCCCACCATCAGCGCTCATGTCGCCTCTTTGGAGCAATTCATGGAGGTTTCTTTTTTTGACAGGCTTGGACGTGGAATCCAGCCTACTCAGGCAGCTGATGTTCTATATCGCCATTGCAAGACAATCTTTGACGCTTTGGACCAGGCCGAGACGGAAATTCGTTTGCTCTCGAACAAGGTTTCCGGAGAATTGGTTCTGGGCGGCAGCACCATTCCCGCAAACTACTTGATACCTTCATTGCTGAACAGTTTTTTGCTACGGTATCCGGATGTTTCCATTTCTTTAATTCAAGGTGATTCGCGAGAAATTGTGAATCAAATTCTTCTCGGTAATATCTCCATTGGGATAGTCGGTGCACGTGAAAATGTCCCGGAACTTGAATTCGTTGCCCTATTTGATGATTCTCTAATTGTTTTGGCGGCACCTGATTTTCTTCGGGCGTATGCACCACCATTTACACTTGACTGCATAACACGGATGCCATGGATTGTTCGGCAACCTGGTTCCGGAACGCAGCTGGCCACAGAATCGGCACTGCAGGCAGCCGGTTTTTCTCCCAGGATGTTAAGGGTTCTCAGCGTGGTGGACAGCACGGAAGCGTTGCTGCGGTTTGTCCGGTGTGGCCTTGGAATCGCTGTAAGCTCGAAGCTAGCTGCACGTGATTATATCCAACGTGGTGAACTGGTTGCCCTTGATGTCCCGGAGTTGCAGTTCCATCGCAGTTTTTATGTTGTCCACAATCCTCAGCGTCATCAGTTTCCTGTAATCCGGTTTTTCCTCAATTATTTGATTGATACGGTATCGCAACCAGCTTCATTGCCGGTGAAGTGACACGCATTTCTTTCAGACAACTACCATACCGTAATTTGTGACAACAGCAACTTGTCTCGATGCTCTGATTTGCCGCTAGAATGTGATTGGAGCAGGATTTTTGTATTTCGTGAAATCATATCGGAGAGTTGAAGCACCCGTTGCTTTCAAATCTGGCATATTAAACTGACACAGCCTTGAAGGCTATTGTGGCCGCGAAACAAGGCAAGCCTAACCGCTGACCAGTTTCTCTGGCACTGTAAAGCAACATGCTCGTCTCAGGAGAATTGAGCTGCTGCCCCACGGGATCGGTTTTAATGCCAACAACATGTAAGGGGAGTTTGATGATGGCTTCTGGCACTGTGAATCTTGTACAAACCGTATCCGCCGCTGGTTGAGCCTCCAAATTATCTCCAGGGGACCTGGAGAGCATTCTGGACGGTCTGATCACCGGCCATGATGAACGGTTGATCTCAGGAACGGCAAATGCCGAGGATGCCGCTATTGTGCGCTTTCCGCCAGGCATGGCCCTGGTGCAAACGGTTGATTTCTTCACGCCCATTGTCAACAACCCGTACTGGTTCGGCCAAATTGCCGCCGCGAATTCCCTTTCGGATATTTATGCCATGGGGGGAGAACCGCTATGTGCAATGAACATTGTCTGTTTTCCCATCAAGACGATGTCCAAGGATATTCTCAAGGAGATATTACGTGGCGGTTTGAGCAAAATTCAGGAAGCCGGTGCGGTTTTAGCCGGCGGACACAGCGTGGAGGATCAGGAAATCAAATATGGATTGTCCGTTTCAGGGGTTGTCGCTGCGGACGGATTCGCAACCAATGGCGGTCTCCAATCCGACGACCGACTGATTCTGACGAAGCCTCTCGGATCCGGAGTTTTGGCTACAGGTCTCAAAGCTGGTCTCCCAGGTGCCGACAGCATGGAAGAACTGTTGCATCATTGGGCGGCCCGGCTAAACCGCATTGGCGGGAAAGTCATTGCTCAACTCGGCTTGAAAGGGGCCACGGACGTGACGGGGTTCGGCCTTGGCGGTCATCTTCTGGAAATGGCCAAAGCTTCCAACAAGTCCATCAAGCTGGATGTGGGTAATGTACCGATCATGGACAAAGCTCTTGAATTGGTGGACATGGGGATGCTCCCGGCGGGAAGCTTTGCAAACAAGAAATACTGCGCCAGTCAGGTCCATATTGAATCCAGCGTTGATCTCTTGCGTGCGGATTTGATGTTTGATGCTCAGACTTCCGGCGGCCTGGTGCTTGGCGTGCCTGAACATCGCTTGGCTGAAGCACGTGAATTGCTTTTGGAAGGCGGGGATAAGGCTGATGTCATTGGACAGGTTTTGCCCTATGAACCAGGATTACCCCGCTTGATCCTCAGCTAGGTTCCATTCGGGTGACAACTGCTGCGCAAGTGCCCACAAGACAGAAGCAGGTCTACGGTCGTTGCTGCTCCGTCATGCATAATCTGAGCCCAAAATGGAAACCGACCTCACTTCATCCATCATATCGCCGACGTTTGCCGGCCGTGGCTTGAATAGTCGTAAAGTTGCGTTTCCCGCACAAGTCTAACTCGTTTTGAAGGATTTCCCGTACAGTGACGGAAGTAATACGTATTTCAAGATCAGAGCACCCCATTTCTCGGAAAAACATTCACCCCGACGCCCTTAAGGTCATGTATCGTCTGGTGCGCAGAGGTTACATCGCCTATCTTGTGGGTGGCAGCGTGCGTGACCTTCTTCTTGGCCGGGTGCCCAAGGACTTCGATGTGAGCACGAATGCCACGCCGAATCAGATCAAAAAAGTATTTCGCAACTGTTTTTTGATTGGACGCCGGTTTCGCTTGGCACATATCAAGTTTAACGATCAGATCATCGAAACATCGACTTTCCGGCGATGCCCGGAGCCAGAAGAAAACGGGAGCGATGAGTTGTATGTGTTCCGGGACAACTGTTATGGAACCCCGAATGAAGACGCACTACGCCGAGATTTCACCATAAACGCATTATTCTACGAGATTGGTAAATTCTCCATTATTGATCATGTCGGCGGCGTCAGCGACATTGAGAACCGCTTGATTCGTTGTATCGGGGATCCAAATATCCGCTTTCGTGAAGATCCGGTGCGCATGATTCGAGCGATCCGTTTTGCCTCACGCCTTGATTTCAACATCGAACCGGCGACATACAATGCCATAACACGTCACTCCGCGGAGATTCGCAAGTCATCGCCGGCAAGGATCTTCGAAGAGCTGCAAAAGCTTTTCTCCTACGGCAGCGGCGAAAAATCTGTTCGGCTGTTGTACAAAACAGGGCTTTTGCAAGAGTTGATGCCGGAAGTTTCGCAATACCTGGATCATGATCAGAGCCAGGATTCCATTTTGTGGTCTTGGTTACGGCACCTGGATGACCGCATCAAGGAGACGGGAAAGCTGGAAGTGGTTCTGATTTTCGCAACTCTGCTGTTTGTTCCCATCCAGCGCCTTGTCGCCGCGCGTTTCGCTGAATTCGAGGCTAAGGGCGAACGCGTTTCAGCCAACGAACTGCTGGCCGAACTCCTTGTGCCTGTTTGTGTACGGATCAGCATGCCCCGGTGGATGTCGGCGCGGATGATCCAGATCATGACCAACCAATCGCGTTTTGTCCCGGATAAGCGCAAAAGATTCTCCAAACGCGGGTTCGCCGCCCAGGAAGGCTTTCCGGAAACCTTGGCATTGTATGAATTAGGGTTGCGCGTGGCCGGAGAGGATCTCAGTCGCAGTGAGCCCTGGAGAGCTCTGCGGAAAGAATCCGAAGCACAGCTGGCGCGGATCACGGCTGAAGGCGGGAATTCGGAACAAGTTCGGCAGCCGTATCGACGATCTTCAAGAAGAAGGCGACGATGACTGGTCTCGAACGGCAAGCCGGATCATTGCTATTGGCCGCAAATATTGTTGAGTGGGTACGGAAATTCCAGCTATGACTACAGCGACTCTTTTCGTGAAAAGGGGAAGAGTATTGAAGTTTCAGTTCAGTGATGCTTCATGGTTGCTTGAGCAGGTTGTAAAACTGAGCATGAAAAAATAGCATTCAGGGTATTGATTTTCTTTTTCCATGAATATAAACAGTCCGAAATGCTGCTGAAGCAGTGTCGGTTCGTAAACCCTAAACGCAAAGGAGGAGTAACTATGTTATACACCTTGAAACGTGTGGTTGGGTTATGGCTTGGAGCCATGGCATTATGCCTGATCATGGGCACAACCATGGTGTACGCTGATGAAAAGGTCAACATCAACACAGCGCCGAGTGAAATTTTGCAGACGTTGCCCGGCATTGGACCCGCTCTGGCCGAGAGAATCATTGCCTACCGCGAGGCAACCCCTTTTGAAGAGAAAGAAGACATTCAGAAAGTCAGTGGTATTGGAGAAGCGACCTATAACAAATTGGAGGATCTGATCACAGTGGATGATCCTGCTTAACGCTTCCTTGATACTGCATTACAAAAAAGCCCGGATGAGTTGATCATCCGGGCTTTTTTATTGCGGGATTAGACGAATCAGCCGGCAAAAGCCTTTTCGAAATTAGGCACGACCTGCTTTTTGCGGCTCATCACGCCGTCGAGCCATACCTTGTGGCCTTCAGGAGCTTTTCCGAAGGCTTTCTGGACAACGGAAGGATCATCGGAAACGATAAGCATCTCTGTGCCTTCCTTCATGATGTCCGTAAGCAGCAGAAAAACGCTGTGGTTGCCTTTTTCGGCCTTGACCTTCTGGATGTCTTCATAAAGCGCGTCCTTGACGCTGTCCAGGAGGGAGAGATCGACGACTTCCAGCTGACCGATGCCGACCTTGGTGCCGCTCATGTTGAAGTCCTTGTAGTCACGGAAAACCAGTTCCCGGATTGGAGTGCCTTCAACCGCGGACTTAACCTTAAACATTTCCAGGCCCAGAGCCTTGGTATCGGAAACACCGGCAACCTTGGCCAGAGCATCGGCAACTTCCTCGTCCTTGGGAGTGCAAGTAGCGGACTTGAAAATAACCGTATCGCTGACGATGGCGCAGAGCATGATTCCGGCGATGCTTTTCGGAATCTCAACGCCGTAAAAATCGTACATGGCCTTGACCACAGTGCAGGTGCAGCCGACGGGCCAGATCCAGGCTTCAATAGGATTGGGAGTGGTCACGTCGCCAAGCTTGTGGTGGTCCACAATGCCCAGGATTTCGGCCTTGGAAAGGTTGTCCAGGCTCTGGGACAAATCAGAGTGGTCAACCAGAAAGATCTTTTTGTCCGTGGCATCCGTCACGACTTCAGGAGCGCTGACGCCAAACTTGTCCAGGACAAATTTGGTTTCCGGGTTGAGTTCGCCTTGGGCAGCCGGCTTGGATTCAACGCCGAGCTTGCTCTTCAGGTCAGCAAGGGCGATAGCAGCGCATACCGAATCGGTATCGGGACTCTTGTGTCCTACAACGTAAACAGCCATTCACGACCTCCTCTGTTAAATACTTGTGGAATAGGGACTCTGGTCAATTAAAAAACAGATTGTGCTTTATAGCACGAAGCGCTAACGCTGCCAAGAGGCAGGATCTTTGCGACCTCGGCCAAGGCCGATTTGCCTTGATTTGGAGCCTCGCAAGCTCCTTCGCCGGCTTTCCGACCTCGAACCGTGTGTGAACAGCAAGCACGTGTTCTGGTGAGAGGGGGGGAATGGCCATGACGCTTGCTGGCTCCGTCAATGATACAGGGCGTTCATTACACCCTGGGCCATATCTTCGATGTCCAGCACTTCGTCAGCCAATCCGGCATCCACGACAGCCTTGGGCATGCCGTAGACAACGCAGCTGGCATCATCCTGGGCAAGGATATACCCGTTTTTTTGCTTGAGGTGCTTGACCCCTTCCAGGCCATCGCTGCCCATGCCGGTCAAAATCACTCCCACGCCGCGTTTTCCGACTCCTTCGGCGACGGAAGAAATGAGGACGTTGGCGGAAGGCTTGTAGAGAGCATCTCTGGGTTCCGGACTGATCACCAGGTCGATCCTGCTGACCTTCTGATCAATGGACAGGTGTTGGCCTCCCGGGGCGACAAAGGCCATACCCGGCTGGACCCGGTCACCGGCTTCGGCTTCCTTGACCCTGATCTGACACAATGCGTCCAGCCTCTTGGCAAAGGGACCGGTAAAAGCCTGGGGCATGTGTTGCGCGATGAGGATGCAGGCTGGAAAATTCGCGGGAAGCTTGGCAAGCACTTTCTGGATCGCCGGCGGTCCGCCGGTGGAAACACCAATGGCAACGATGTCACGGAGCTGACGTCTGTTTGGCGTAACGGGATCAACGGATCGCATTTCCCGAATGGTCGGTTGCGTTGCCGCCTCAATTTTACGCGGCACGCGAAGCGGCCTGACTCTTCGTTTAGCGACGTTCTTGACCTTGGCACGCAGATCCTCTTCGATCTTGATGATGTCCAGAGAAACCCTGGCGAGCTGTTTGGGAATGAAGTCCACGGCCCCCAGTTCCATGGCCTTCAAGGTGGCCTCGGCGCCTTCCGTGGTCAGGGAACTGACCATGATCACGGGCCGGGGCATTTCCATCATGATGTGCCGCAGCGCGGTCAAGCCGTCCATGCGTGGCATTTCAATATCCAAGGTGACCACGTTGGGCTGAAGCTCGCGAATTTTTTCCAGCCCCTCGGCTCCGTCCCGTGCTGTGCCAACGACTATGATTTCGGGGTCGCCGCCCAGCATCGTGCTCAGTGCCTTTCGCATGAAGGCGGAATCGTCAACGACGAGTACTTTGATCATAATTTTCTTGGGAGTCGATGAATGGAAACGATGGCGGCCGATTACGCGTCATACGACTCATCGAAAGCGACATGTCCGGCAATATTGACTTGTTGCAGATTTGCAAAGCTTGGCTTGCTGACTTCCTCCAGCCAGACCTTGACAAGGTCCTCCTGCCATTGCCGCCCGGCGCCGTTTTGCAACAGGTCGCGGACAACATCCATGGGCAGGGCCTTGCGGTAGGCCCGATCGGAGGTCATGGCCTCGAAGGCGTCAACGACACTGAGGATTCTGGCCAGCAATGGGATTTCTTCCTGCTGCAGGCCCATGGGGTATCCGGTCCCGTCGACTCGCTCGTGGTGATAAAATATGATGGGCAAGATTTCACTGAATGATTTGACCTGATTGAGGATAGCCCGTCCCAGTTCCGGATGGCGCTGCATGACCACGAATTCCTCGTTGGTCAATTTCGAGGGTTTGTTCAGGATGATGTCCGGAATGCCGATTTTCCCTATATCATGAAGAATTCCACCGGTATAGAGCAAGTGCAGATCTTGTCGCGACAGGTTGAGGCGATTGCCGAGATGGGTGGCGTAGATGGCCACACGTTCAGAGTGGCCCCGGGTGTAGACATCCTTGGCTTCCACGGCCTGGGCAAAGGAACGGATCACCTCCAGGTTCATGTCCCATAGTTGGCCGTAGAGCCTTGCGTTTTCAAACGCAGAGGCGGTGTGCGCGGCAAAAACGTTCAAAAGCTGGGATTGTTCGCGCGAGTACTCGTCCTTGCTGGAATTGCGCAACAGGACTATGGCTCCGATGCTTTTCATGCGCGTGGTCATTGGAGCGACCATGACGGATGTGATGGATTCATCCGGAGGGGGGCCCTCGGTACACATGGAAGAAAACTTTTTGTTTTTCAGGAGGATCAATTCGGGCAACTGCTGCCGAAAAATGCGTTCACCCAACTGTTTGACCCATGTGGCAAGCTGGGGATTGTTTCGGAGCAGGGCGCCGCGCATGGCTTTGGACTGCAGGCCGGTGCCGTCCTCGAGGAGAAACACCGTTCCATCCGGGTTAAAATTTTTCTGGATCTGCGACAAAAATTCGTTGGTCAGGGATTTCATGTCCAGCTTGGTGTTCATGGCCTGACTGAGATTGAGAACCCGGACGAGGTTGCTTAATTTTTTGCGGTCTTCCCGGTTGCGCCGGATTTGAAGAATTTTCTCAACCTTGAGCAACAGGTGGCTGATGTTGAACGGTTTGGGCAGATAATCCACGGCACCGAGACGAATGCTTTCCACAGCCGTCTCAATGCTGCCAAAACCTGTCATGATAAGAAAGTCCGCCTCGGATGCGCCTTCCTTGAGCTTCTTCATCAAATCCAGTCCGCTCATGCCCGGCATCCGCAGATCAGAGATGATCAGGTCCAGCCCGGGAAGATGTTCCAGCATTTTGAGAGCGGTTGTTCCATTATGGGCTATATGAATGGAATATCCTGCTTCGGTCAGGGATTCCTGACAAATGTCCAAAAGACTTTGTTCATCGTCAACAATCAGGATGCTCGCTCTGGGTTCATCATGCGCAACCATAATTTTCCTCAATATTGCTGTAACGTGACACCGGATTACCGTGCCCATTGTTGGGTTCCGTTTGTTACACTGCCTGTAGGTTGAAGACAAGGCCGATCAAATAGATCAAAGCCCATAAAAAACGATCATTTCAGGTAGGATAAGGCTTTGAAAAACAAGTCATTCCCTCGAAAGCGGAAATCCAGGCATGCTTGCCGCATGTTTTTGAAGTTAACTATTTCCGGCTACTTAAGTTGAGTAGCCACAAAACAGCTTGCGTTATTTTCAAAATCGGCTAGATTCGTGTTCTTTCGGGATGTGGCTCAGCTTGGTAGAGCGCAGCGTTCGGGACGCTGAAGCCGGAGGTTCAAATCCTCTCATCCCGACCAGAAAATTCAATGGGTTACAGGGTAAAGCCTGTAACCCATTTTTTTTATCTGCTCCTGATCAGAGAAGGGAACGTGAGGACGATTACGGAATAGGTTGAATTTATTCCGAACGGTATTCCCCGGGTATCATGTTCATCCTGCGGATGATTTTCTGAAGGGCCACTCTGCTGAGGCCGGCCATTTTCGCGGCCTGGGAGACGTTGCCGCCGGTTCTGGACAGAACGTCGCGCACATACTCATCGGTAAAAGCGTTGATCGCCTTGGTCTTGGCTTCCGCATAAGGCTCGATCGCTTCGCTTTCAATGGTATTGTCCGGGACGGGCCGTGCAGCATGTCGGCCGTCCACCATTTTCAGCACGGACAGGCTCAATTCCTCGCCGGGGCAGAAAATGATCAGCCTGCGCACGAAGTTTTTCAACTCTCGAACATTGCCGGGCCACTCCCGCTGCATCAAGACCTCCAGGACGTCCGTCGCGACGACCTTCGGGGTACAGTTCAGTTCAAGGGCCGACAGGCGGTTGAAGTGGTGCACGAGCAGCGGGATGTCCTCGGTTATCTCCCTGAGAGGAGGTGTTTCCACGCTGACCACGTTCAGGCGGTAAAACAGGTCTTCCCGAAAGCTTTTGTCCAGGATCTTGTTCTCCAGGTGCTGATTGGTAGTGGATAGAATCCGGACATCCACCTTGATGTTCCTGCTGCTGCCCAGGGGCCGGATTTCCTGTTCCTGCAAGGCCCGCAGCAGTTTGGTCTGGATGCTTACGGGAATGTCCGCGATTTCATCGAGGTGCAGGCTGGAGCCGTTGGCCTCGGCGAATAGGCCCTTGTGGTCCTTCAAGGCTCCGGTGAAGGAACCCTTTTTGTGTCCGAACAGTTCGCTTTCCAGAAGATGTTCGGGGATGGCCGGGCAATTCACGGATACCAAACCCCTCTCGCAGCGTCGACTCAACGTGTGGATGGCCTTTGCCGCCAATTCCTTGCCGGTGCCCGATTCGCCGCGGATCAGCACCGGATAGTCGGTTCCGGCCACGGAGCGGATGGTTGCGTAAAGTTGTTGCATGGGCGGGCTCTGTCCCACGAATTCCTCCAGAACCGTCTTTTCGGATATTCTTTGCCGCAGGCTCTGGTTCTCGCGGATCAGGCCGCTGCGTTCCAGGGCTTTCTTGATCAGTCGAACCAGATCCGGAATATCGAAGGGTTTGGTGATAAAGTCGTAGGCCCCCAGTTTGATGGACTGCACCGCTGTTTCGATGCTCCCGTACGCCGTCATCATGATCACGGTAGCCTTGGAATCCATGGCCCTGATCTGTTCCAGGAGCTCGATGCCGCTCATTTCCGGCATGCGGACATCCATCAGGATGAGGTCGAAAGGGGAGGCCGCGGCAAGCTCGAGGGCCTGCAATGGACTGTGAGTGACCACGATGTTCGTCTTTTCCAGCTCGTAAGGCAGAATGCGCCGCAAGCCGTCGAGCATGTCCCGCTCATCGTCCACGATAAGTACGTTGAATTGATCCATGGTGGGTCCTTGTGTGGGCTCTGGATAACCGTTCGTTTGCCGTTCGTTGACCAACCAAACCGTGGTCCGGATTATCCCTGTTTGGACCTTGCAAGCCTTTTCGCCGGCTCGTTCGTCATGCGGCGACACCATCCAGGGGCAGCTCGATTCGGAATTCGGTCCATTCTCCGGGTTTGCTTTTCACGCTGATTTCCCCTCCGTGCTCCCGGATGATGCCGTAGCTGACCGAAAGCCCCAGACCGGTGCCTTCGCCGGTGCGTTTGGTGCTGAAGAAGGGATCGAAGATCTTGTCCTGGATGTATTCGGGAATCCCCTGCCCATTGTCCCGGATGGTGAAGACGACGGATCTTTCTTCAACAAGACGTCCGGTGCGCAACGCAATGATCCCTTTTTTCCCGTCTACTGCCTGACGGGAGTTCATCAGCAGGTTGAGGACCACCTGCTTCATCTTGTGCGCGTCCATGTTCAATTTCGGCAGATCCGGATCCAGGTTCAGTTCCAGGGAAACGCCTTGTTTCTTGAATTGTTCGCTGACCATGACCAACACCTCTTCCAGACACTGGTTAAGGGAGGCCGGCTGCTTTTTTGTTTCCCGGCTCCGGGCGAAGTGGAGCAGGTCCCCGACAATCCGCTTGCAGTTCAGGGTTTGCTTTTCAATGGTGCTCAGATCCTTCAGGCCTTGAGGGTAGTCGGAAAGCTGCCGTTTGAGCAGTTCCACATAGCAGAGGATTACGCCGAGAGGATTGTTGATTTCATGGGCCACGCCGGATGCCAGCTGGCCCATGGCCACCATTTTCTCGGTCTGCTGGATCTTTTGTTCCATATGTTTCTGGTCGGTGATCTCTTTGACGTAGCGGATCACGCTTTCCACTTCTCCCTGCTCGTCCGTAACCGGATAGCAGTGAACCTGAAAAATTCCCTGCTGCGCCGGACATCTGCTTTCATAGACCACGGCTGATTTGGTGCCCATCGCCGTCTTCAGGCCGCACTCCTTGCAGGGGCTTTCTCCACTGCCGTGAATTTCAAAACACTTGCGACCGATGACATCCTCCGTGTCCACATCATAGCGTTTGGTGTAGGCTTTGTTGACCATCCGGATTCGGAAGTCGCTGCCCATCAGCACCACTTGGTCGGTGATTCCGTCAAAAACGGATTGCAGCAGGTCCTTGCTTTGGATCAGCTTTTCCATGTTCTGCAAACTCTCCACGGCAATGCCGATCTGCCGACCGATGGACAACAATAGCTCCATCTGTTCCGGAGAGATCTGGTTGCAGTCGACCCCGATAAAGGACAGCACGCCTAGAATTTCACCGCGGCACAGCAACGGAACGTTCAGATTTCCGGAAGTTCCGCGTCTTTCGAAACAACTGGGGTGTCCCAGGGCGGCCTGGGCCACGGCATCGATCAGGCGGTTGGGACGGGCTTCGAGAACAGCGGGTACGATGTGGCGCAAAGGAACAGACACGGGAAGATCGGCGGCGTTTTCCTGGTACGTGAGCACCAGTTGCTGGTGCGCCTTGTCGTAAAGGTAGATGCCCGAGCCTTGGGCTGGAAAAACCTGGAGGGTTCGCTGTTGAACCTGAGGCAAAATCTGTGACAGGGACTCGGCCGCGGTGGTCAATTCAGCAAGGGCGTTGAGGGTCTGCAGTTCCTGTTTTCTGGCAGCGACCTTCTCCTGCAACATCTGCTCGGACTGTTGCAGTGCCTTGGTTCTTTTGGCGACTTTCATTTCCAGATCCTGGGCGTATTCCTTCAACTCCTGTTTGGTGCGGCGCAGGTGTTCGGACATGCTGACCGCGGCTTCGGTCAGTTCCTGAATTTCGTCCCGGGGATCCATGGGATTCGGTCTGGGCAGGAATTCCCGCAAGCTTTTTTCCTCGGCCTCCTCCCGGAAAATGTGCAACACTCCGTTCAGGTTGTTGACCACGGCCCGATTGAAGATGAAGGCCAGGAGCAGAAAAAACAGGATAGCTCCCAGAAAAAGGGAGAAAAAGACCGAGGCCGCCTGATCCCGGATGACGGCCAGGGCCTTGTGGACCGGGATGCCCACGGCCATCACGCCGGCCAGATCTCCAGGCTGGTTCCAGAAACCGCGTTCCGAGCCGTACATGTCCAGCATGTCCTGCGGGGCGAAAGCCGGATCGCCGTGGCAGCTCATGCAGGACTCCTCGAAATAAACCGGTTTGAAGCGCATGAAATGTTTCTCGCCGTCGACGGCCAATGTTCCCTGCCAGTTCTGAAGGTCCGGATTGATGTCGAAGTGGTTGATCATGGAGAGTTCCAGATTGTTGGCCTCGGAACGCGGATTGCGGGCGTTGCGCGCCACCCGCCGGTACTCATAGTGGGGCAGAACCTGGTTGAAATTGTCCATGACGGCCCGTCCCACATAGGAGGTGGACATGGCCTCGACCATGAAGAACTCGTTGCCGAATTCCCGGCTCATTCTGGGTCTCAGCTCGTCGCGGACGTACTTTCGGCTGGCTTCCACGGCGGCCATGACCATCATGGTTTTTTCATAGGCGTGGGCTTCCATCTGCGCTTTTTCGCGCAGATAGATCAGATGTGCTCCGGCAAAACAGACCAGCAGCAAAGACAGGCCGGTGGCCACCAGAAATCTGGATCTGAACCCTAAAGATTTCTGAAAAAAATGGCTTTTGCCGGATTGACCTTCCTGGCCGGCAGGGTTCAACTCGTGCATAGGAAAACCTCAATGAGATATCTGCTTATAAGGCACTGTTTCCTCGACGGCTTCAGCCAGTCGAGCAGGCACAGAACCTGACATGGCATAATCGTAATTCAAAAACTGAAATACCTGAATAGTCCACTAATATCTTTCCAGCGAGCAACCCAAGGTTGCGGAGGATGTTTTTGTTTTTCAAGAGTGCTCCGGAAAGAACGTGAACATATGCCGACCATGTCGGTATTGCAATCTTGTGTTAGCAGTTGCGTGCTAACTGGCGTTAACAATGTCGGGCGTTAGTTTGTGATTATAGTGATTGGAATATTATATTTCCAGTATAATAATTTGTAATAAAAGCAATTTTATGACCATGGAAGCTTTTGGCTTGGATCTTGCTTAAATGAGAAATAATTCACTTTGTTTGCAGCTCACGTTGATCCCGGTTTGCATTGAAGCCTTCCGGAGCAAGCGTCGGAGGACTGCATGGTTCGTCGTATCATCTTATAACGTGTGAGGAGGTTTAATCCATGGCGGAAAATCAAGTGGATAATGTGGTTACCGAAACCAAAATCCCTATGACCACCCAGATGTACACCACCGAGGATTGGTGGGCCATCTGGCTGGCGGGCATCATCCTCATCCTGGCCATGATCGCGGCCATGGCCGCCCGGCCGAACGTCGAAAGCATGGCCGAATACCGGGCGATCATGGAACAGGAACAGGAAATGGCCGGCTTCCGGACCATCGCTTACACAGAGGCCGAGGCTAGATTGAATGCCGTGAGGGCCCGTGACAGCGGCTTTTTGAAGACCATCAACGACTTGATGGCCAGGCCAGGTCGCTGGTCCACCAATCCATTGGATTCCCTGTATCGCAGCGAGTCGGCTGCTGCTGAAATCCGGGCGGCCAATCAAGAGCGTCTAGAGCAGGCCACGGAGCGTTTGAACGTGGCTCGGGCCAACGCCGAGGAAGCGGAAAATCGGGCCAGGGAAGCAAACTTCCAGAATACGCAGCTCAATCAGGAAGCTCGCGCCCTTCTCGGTGAATGGCGTGCGGCACGAAGCAGCCATTCCAGCGCCCGGAGCGCTGCCAACACTCAGCCATTCAACCGGATTCCCACCCTGCTGGGGTTGATGGTCGTCATGGCCTTGATCTTCTCCATCGGCGGCAAGTTCATGGGCCATAACCTGAAGAACTTCTTCATCGGCTTTCCCATCGTCTTTGGTCTGGCCGTCCTGTCCTACGTCATCGCCAACCAGGAAACCGTCAGGGCCTATGGATTCTCCTACGTCTTGTGGGGCATCGTGCTGGGCATGCTCATCTCTAATACGGTCGGTACGCCGAAATTTCTGAAGAGTGCGGCCCAGACCGAATACTTCATCAAGACTGGCCTGGTCCTGTTGGGCGCAAGCATCCTGATCAACCTGATCATTATGGTCGGTCTGCCCGGCATCTTCGTCACCTGGGTGGTCACGCCCATCGTGCTCATCGGAACCTACTGGTTCGGTCAGAACGTGATCAAGATGGAATCCAAGCAGTTGAACATAACGGTTTCATCGGACATGAGCGTTTCCGGCGTGTCCGCGGCCATCGCGGCGGCGGCGGCCTCCCGGGCCAAGAAGGAAGAACTGACCCTGGCCATCGGGATGTCCATGATCTTCGTGGTGGTCATGATTTTCGCCCTGCCGACCTTTGCCAACTGGGTGGGCATGCATCCGGTCTGGGCCGGAGCCTGGATCGGCGGCACGGTTGACAACACCGGGTCCGTGGTCGCCGCTGGCGAGTTGATCGGTCCGGAAGCCATGTACGTGGCCGCGACCATTAAGATGATCCAGAACGTAATGATTGGTGTGATGGCTTTTGGCGTGGCTGCTTACTGGTGCTTGAAGGTCGAGCCTGATCGCGCTTGTGCCGCGGGTGCCGCCCCCATGAAGTTCACCGCCGCCGGTGCCCTGTCCGAAATCTGGTACCGCTTTCCCAAGTTCATCCTGGGCTTCATCGGTGCTTCCGTCTTCTTTTCCGCTCTTGGCGCGGCCATGGGCGAAGATTGGGCGCAGGCCATGATCCGCAACGGCATTTTGGCCTGGGCCAACGGGTTTCGTGACTGGTTCTTCGCCATCGCCTTCGTAAGCATCGGTCTGAGCATCAGCTACCGTGAGCTCAAGGAGCCTCTGCGCGGCGGCAAGGCACTGATCCTGTACGTTTGCGGTCAGGGCTTCAACCTGCTGCTCACCGCCTTTGTGGCCTACATCATGTTCATGGTCCTGTTCCGCGACGTCACCGACAGGCTGATGGGCATGGGTCTGTAATCGATTGATTCACATGAAGAAGGAAATATTGCCCTCCAACAAACAACAAACCGGGGACGGGAAACCGTCCCCGGTTTCCCGTTTGCGTCACCCTTTACGCGGTCTGTTGCGTCTCGGGCTGGGCATCGCCCTGATCGTCGGCTTTATCGCCCTGCTGAACAATTTGGAGCGGGTCACCGGGAAAAGCGAGACCCTTGAAACGTTGCGTGAGGGGGACATCTATGTTGGAGCCTGGTATTGGGACAGTATCCAAGAGGTCTCCGAAGCCATGAGTTTCATGCGCGGCGCATTGGGCAGAGGCGGCAAGAGGGACGAGTGACGCCGAAACCGCTTTCAACCCCCGTCTTCCGGATGCGCGGTCAAATCTACCCGCGCGGCCGGACTCGGTTCCGGGCGGCATGCGGTTAAATGGTACCTTTCCAATCTTTTCCAAACGGAGCATCTCCCGTGCCCGCTGATTCCAAATCCAAACATCTCAAGACTCAGGCCAAGGCGATTCTGGCCGAGGAACGGGAATTCGCTTCCCGAGTGGTCTACTACCGTCGCGCCCAGACCTCTCCCGCTTGGTGGCACAACTTCATTCCCTTTAAATTTCTGGTCGAGTATTTCGGTCGGAAAAAGGAAACGTCTCAATTCTCCCAAAAGCATCTGGGCTTCAAGGAAATGGCCTTGCGGGCGGCCGAGGAAGCCGTACGATCCGGCAACACGGAACGCTCTCGGCAGGGGATGAAAGGCGAACTGCGGGAATTCTGGATGCATGAACAGAAACTGGAATCCAGAACTGTCTATGAAAACCTGTCGGCCATGATGGACCTCTTGCTGGATCACTATCTTCGATTGTTGCATACCGAAGAGCGGGAATATCTCTCCATGATCCGCAAAGCCTATCGAAATTCAGCTAATTACCAGGAATTTTTGACCGGCATGGAGCAGGTCGAACACGCGGTCGATGAGGGGCTTGTGGAGGCCATGGGGATGAATCGGCCGGATCCGTACATTCAGAGCAAACAGAAGGCGATCCGGGAGGTCCGCAAACGTGAATTGGAAGATGCGTTCTGATTGAGCACGCATTTCCAAAATAAAAACCGTGCTCCAACATGAAACACGGTTCATCCGATATTGACCTTTCTGCCATCTCCGTCTTTAATCTTACCTCTTATTTCGATCTTTCCCTCCTCAAACCGCCTCTCCCTGAAAGAAAAACCGCAGTTCCTCCTCCCGCAACTCGGCTGTTCTTTTTTCAATCCGGTCCATGACGGACCCCGACTCATCCGAAGAATGGAAGTTTTCCCGCAGGTGCCGGCTGATTTCGTCCTCGGCAGCGGCGAGTTTATTGAGGTAGTACCGATATTCGCCGGATGATCCGTATGCACCACGGACCAGTTCCTCCAGAGTTGCGCCCTGTTGACCAAGCATCTCTCGGTAGTGTTCCTCCATGAGCTTCAGAACATTGATCTGTTTTTCGGCCAACTCAATTTCCGGCTTGGACTCCAGCGGGACTTGGGGAAAATAGTCCTCTGGGCCGTAGTCCTGAATCTCACCGATCTCGATATCCTTGAGAGCCTTGTCCAGGGCTTTCTTTTTGGTGCCCAGAATATTGTTCGCGAAGTCGTGGATTCCCTGCTTGTACTGGGAGATTTTCATCATGTAGTGGACGAAGAGTATCGGCAGCAGGATCATCCAGACGGAAACCTCGGGTTTCTTGACCACGTCCTTGGCCAAGCGGTAGGCGAACTGCTGTTCATGGCCGAAGATGATGTCGTATTTTTCCTGTAAACTCAGTGGCAAAGGGAGTCTCCTTGGAGGGTGTTGTGGTGGGTTGTCGAGCCTGTTACACAAATAAAACGTGGAAAGGATAGTCTTTTTTAACTGGAAAGGCAAAGTTGGCGCATTCGGGGGCACAATTTCATTGTGCCTGAAACCCGGGACGAGCAGGCCTAAACTGGGGGTATCTTCATGAAAGAATCCGATATGGATACGGCTGGACAGGACTCCCTTGTCCGAAAAGTACGGCAATGGTGGGAACACAAAGTGTTGCTGGACCCCAAGGACTGGATGCAGATCGAAGTGACCTCCAAATGCAATGCGGACTGCGCCTACTGTCCCCGGACCGTCTACCGCGATCAGTGGCATGACCGGTTCATGTCCCTGGAAACCTTTCGACGCCTTGTGCCGGCCCTGCGCAAAACCAAACTGGCCTACTTACAAGGCTGGGGCGAACCCTTTCTGCATCCGGAGTTTCCGACCATGGTCCGTCTGGCCAAGGAAGCCGGCTGCACCGTGGGCGTGACTACCAATGGTATGCTGTTGACCGAGAAACGTCTGATTCAGGTCATGGATGCGGGATTGGACATTCTGGCCTTCTCCCTGACCGGGACGACCCCGGAACACAACGACCCGGCCCGAGCCGGAGCGCCGCTGGTCAAGGTGCTGGAACGAATGGACATGGTCCGACGAATCAAGCAGGGGCGGGGCACTTCCAGGCCCGCGGTGCACATCGCCTACATGCTGCTGCGCTCCGGGCTGGACGATCTGGAAGGATTGCCTCGGCTGATGGCCGACCACGGAGTGGAACAGGCCGTGATCAGCGTGCTGGATTTCGAGCCGGGCGTGGAACTCTCCGAGGAAGTGCTCGCGCCCAAGGACGACCGGGAACGCCAGGCCCTAGAGGAGCGGTTCACAAGGTTGCGTGAAGCAGCCGCCCACCTTGGCGTGATCATTCACACCCCAAGCTTTGCCCCCAAGGGGGAAGACGAGCCGGTCTGCGCCGAGAACGTCCAGCGAGCCTTGTTCGTTTCCGCGGACGGGGAAGTCTCCCCCTGCGTCTACGCCAACGTGCCCGTGGACCATGCCGAATACGCCCGCCAAGGCCAACCCGCGCCGTACAGCCGGGTGACCTTCGGCAACGTCAACGACGAACATCTGCCGGTAATCTGGCGAAACAAGCAATATGATCAGTTCCGGGAAGGCCTGGAAAAAAACAAACCGGCCACGATTTGCCGGAATTGTCCGAAGCGGAAGAGGTGATCCATCAATACAGAAAACCGAAGAGGCAGAGCGGGATGCGCGAGCCGAAGCCGTTATTCCATTTCATCCAACGCTAAGGAGCCCTGCTTGAGGGCGAGTGAAGGGTGAGCATGCATGAAGTCGGAGTGGCCAAAGTGCGGCTTTTACCTTCCTTGTTGCACGCCCGCTACAGTTAGTGCTGAATCCTTCGGAAAAGGAGGAACCTTGCCAAGGACATTGTGCGGCCATGGAGTCCATCAAGGAATACAAGCCGAACTTGCTGCGCGCGTTTGCGGACGAGTCCGGAAATTCGTTCCGCATCAGATTAACCAGCTTTTTCAACATAAGTATCGTGCTGCTGGTGAGGGTTTCGGAAGTTTGCGAGGGACGTTCAACCCAAAGGCGCGCAAGGGTCTGCCGATATATCGGCAGCCCCTTGCATGTTCCCCACGCGCCAGGACAACGTTCGTACATTGTTGCAACAAATTGTTTTATGGTTGATTACCTACAATACGAACGCTTCGTTATCACATTCAGCCTGGAAGACCAGATTTAGAAGCCTGTTCAAGAGGCCGGGACCTGACGCTATTGGGTCGGACGCGCGTCAAAAGGCGCGCCTTGTTCCTGCTCTTGCCCATCGGTCTGGAAATCCCGATTTGACCCAGGCTCTTCCGTAGGGGCTTCAGGCTGCATCCACTGCCGATCCTCACTAGTTGGCTGTTCGTAACCAGAAGGCCTTTCTCCAGGCCTGACCGGCAATTCGTACTCCTCCTGATCCGGACCGCAGGCCGCCCCCAAAAACATGCATGCTGCCAGTACCAGCAAAGGAACGGTCATTTTGCCGAACATAATATACCCTCCATCAGTTTTCGCGCCGTCCTATTGCAATTTATCCAGCTTCGCCGTCAGCATTTCCCGCAGTTCGGTGTTCACCTGCACTTCCTGCATGACATGATTATACGTTTCAAGATTCAACCCACTGTTCTGAACGGCCAGAACCATGGCCGCTCCCGCTTCTTCCTGCATCCGCTGGGCGGAATTTGGATCGGTCTCCCCGGCCAGTGATTCTTGCAATTCCATGCGGATCTCATGAATATCCAAGTAAGCTGTCGCTACTTTTTCAAGCTCAGCATCGCTGATCTGCGTCGCCGTTCCTGGCTGCTGCATCGGCGGCTGTCCCTCGGCGTGGCCGGTCTGGGCGTGCACGCCAAGGCTCAAGGCCAACACGAGAAAACTTGCGAAAATTGGTCCTGTTAACAATAAAAACGCCTTCTTCATCTTCAAATACCTCCGAGAAAATTTTAACCGCAAGATCATCAAACGGCATCACCCATCTCAAAAGCACGCACTGTGCCAGAGTTCAATGTTTTAGCAATTCATTGAAATCAAAAGTAAATAAGTAGAACGCAATGAATCGTTCAAAAAAATAGCCTTGAGATGTGCTCTCTTGGCATGTATAAAAAAGTCACATGTGTAAATCCATTCCTGCACCATAAGGAGGAACATTGCTCCATCGTATTCCGACATTATCCGATTACTTCAGTCTGCGTTCAGCTCTTGTCATCTCCGTTATCCTGCCTTTGGCCATGGCGATGGGACTGACTGGATACCTGCTCCTGCAGCTCGTGGAGCGGAACATAGAGCACCGTATGCAAAAAGATCTGGAATTGGTGGCCAGGGCGATTCAGTTGCCGCTCAGTCATTCCATGGAGCTGAAACGCCAAGGTAGCGTACTGCGGGCGGTGGAGTCCGCCTTTTCCATCGGCAGAGTTTACAGTGCATATGTTTATGATCGTCAGGGCCGCCGGATCGCCTCAGCCGGACGAAGCGAACCAACTCCGGAGCAAGAACGGCTGACCGAGCTGGCCGCAGATGGCAAGCAGCGCGGGGAGTACGGCAACGTGGCAGGACGAGAGGTTTTCTCGTACTTCGTGCCACTGACCGACTCTGGGGGGCGAATCAACGGCCTGCTTCAATTGACTCGTCGAAAAAGCGACATTCAGGAGGACGTTCGGGCTGTTCGTGCTCGCGTCGCATTAGGTTTGGGATTGGGATTGTTGTTCATGTCCGGGCTCGTCCTCTTCGGACATCACCGCGCTCTGGGCCAATACCTCTCCAGCCTGGAAAACAGCATGTCCAGGGTGGCTGAAGGCGATCAAAACCATCGACTTCAACCGCACGGCCCGAAGGAAATCGTGAATATCGGTCGACAATTCAATCGGATGCTGGATACCATTGAGGAGGCCAAAGCCGAACTCCGAGAACGTCGTATCCGACAGATGCAGTTGCAGGCCCAGTTGCGTCAAACCGAAAAACTGGCAGCGATCGGAGAATTGGCCGCAGGCGTGGCTCATGAACTGGGCACGCCCTTGAGCGTCGTCAGCGGCAAAGCACAACGCGTCCTTCGCAAGTCCGCCCTGGACGCGGAAATCGTGGAGACGCTACGCGACATTCGTCGAGAAGTGGATCGGATGGAACACATCATCCGCCAACTGTTGGATTTCAGCCGTTGCAACGCATTGCGCAAAAAGCCGACCTGCTTGACGCAATTGATCCGCTCCGCCGTGTCCGCTGTAAGCGAAGATGCCGAAAACCATCGGACTTGCCTGGAGACGGTTTTCCCCTTGGGCAATGCAAACGAGGCGCTTCAGATCAACCTGGACAGCGTTCGCATGGAGCAGGTTTTGGTCAACTTGATCCGCAACGCAGTCCAGTCTGCCTCCGGAGGGCGAGCTGTCGTTTCTTGTGGCAAAAAAGAAAACCAGGCGTGGATGCAGGTGGATGACGACGGTCCCGGTATTCCCTTGGAGATAGAAACCAAGCTGTTCGAACCGTTTTTTACGACTAAAAGCGTAGGCCATGGTACCGGTCTGGGTTTGGCCGTGGTCCATGGTATTCTCCGGGACCACGGCGGGAGCATCGAGTTCGGAAAGAGCCGGTTGGGCGGAGCGTTCTTTCGAATTTGGCTGTCCGTTGACCACGAACCCACGATCCGTGGTTAGGAGAGAGATGAGCATGACATCACGCCAAACAGGACAGCACTTCAGCGGCAGCAAGGTCCTGGTCGTCGAAGACGATCGGTCTTTCGGACAGTTACTGAGCCAGGAACTGCAAGACCACGAACTGGCGCCCCGATGGGTGGACAGTGCCGAAAAGGCCCTTTCCGTGATCCAGGAATGGCAACCGGAGTTGGTGGTCAGCGACATGCGATTGCCGGGGATTGATGGTCTGGAACTGTTGCGACAGGTCAAAAGCAAGGAGATAAAAAATGCTCCTGATTTTCTTTTGATCACGGCCTTCGGAAGTATTTCCAAGGCCGTGGAGGCGCTCAAGGCCGGGGCTGAGGATTTCTTGACCAAGCCGCTGGATCTCGATCACTTCACCTTGACGGTGGTTCGTGTATTGAGAAACAGGGCGTTGCGCCAGGAGGTCCAAGTCGTTCGGGATTATCTGAGCCAGGACGCTTTCCACGGCATGGTTGGTCAAAGCTCGGCCATGCGCGGCCTGTTCGAACAGATCAGACGCGTTTCTCAAGCCGATGGACCTGTGCTGATCCTGGGGGAGTCGGGAACAGGCAAGGAATTGGTGGCCAGGGCGGTGCATGCGGCAAGTCCGCGGCGTAAAGGAGCGTTTCAAGCCGTGAACTGCGCCGGCATCCCGGAACAGTTGCTGGAAAGCGAGTTTTTCGGCCACAAAGCCGGAGCTTTCACAGGTGCGGGCAAGGCCCGGCGGGGACTGTTCATCGAAGCAGAAGGCGGCACTCTGTTTTTGGACGAGATATCCGAAATGCCTCTATTTCTGCAAGCCAAACTGCTGCGCATCCTCCAGGACGGCAAAGTGCGTCCCGTGGGAGCGGACAAGGAGGAACAGGTCAATGTCCGCACCGTGGCTGCCACTCATCGCAACCTGGAGCAGGAGGTCGATGCTGGAAGATTTCGCGAGGACCTCTTTTTTCGTCTGGAGACATTCACCCTCAGACTCCCGCCTCTGCGAGAACGCGCCGAAGATCTGGAACTGCTGGCCGGTCGCTTTCTGCGACGATTCAGCATCCAGATGGGCAAAAACATACACTACTTTGATCAAAAATCCCTGGAGTTACTCAATACCTATCCATTTCCCGGCAACGTGCGAGAGTTGAGAAACGCCGTGGAACGGGCCGTGACCTTTTGCGACGGGACCACCATCCTGCCCAAACACCTTCCCAGCCGAATCAGGGACGATGGCGGCCAGCTCTCCCTGAAACCGGCCCGGCTTTTAGCGGCCATGGCCGCAGATGGCGAACACCTGCCCTCCCTGGCCCAGGCCGAACAACACTACATTCAACACGTCTTGAACGCTGTAAACGGCAACAAGCGCCGTGCCGCCGCTGTCCTCGACATCCATCGCCGTACGCTGTACCGCAAGCTCGAATAGAACAGACCCTCAGCACGCGCAGGAATAAAGTATTGCGATTTGAGCCAAATCAACTTTCCGCGCCGGAGGTGCTTTACCCTCCGGACAGTTTCGCTTGCCAACCACGTTTGGACAACTCCGCAAGGACAGATCAGGGTGAGCGCCCTGAATTTCAATGGTCGCTTCCGTTACGAATTGATCACCCAAAGAAGGTTTTTACCTCCGCGTCCCGCAAGGATTTGGCAATCTCCTGCATCTTGCGGCTGACGGCCTGGGCTGGTTCGCTGGTCTGGTGGAGGTGCAGGACTTCCTTCTGAACGGCCTTTTCGGCCTGGGTCAGTTCGGTCAGAAAACGGCGGTATTCACCGCTGGTCTTGTATGTCTTCCGAATCAGAGTCGGGTAGGTTGATCCCTGATTGCGCAGAACCCTCAGGTAATGTCCCTTCAGCAATTCCACCTCGGCGATCTGGGCGTTTCGCAGGCGAAGCTCACCGGGTGCGGTCTCCGGCGCCTTGGCGCCAAAGGCGCTTTTATATCCGTTATCCTTCTTGCCAGTGGTCACTTCTTCCAAAGCCGATTCCATGGCCAGGATTTTTGATCGGAGCACCCCCTTGCTGAAGGTCTCCAGATCTGCCTTGTGTTCCTGGATCTTGCGGTAATGATAGATCAAGAGAGGCGGAAACAGGATTCGCCAGATGGTCAGCCTGGGCTTTTCCACCACCTGTTGGGCAAGCTCCCTAAAGAACCGCTGCTCATGATCCCAGATCATCTGATAGATTTGCTCGATGGCTGTGGCCATGGGCCTTGTTGCTCCTTCTTTTGAGGTCTCGTGTCAATTAAGGTCATGGATTTGGCTCGAAGCTTATGCCAACTCGCCGCGCAAGGTATACCTGATGTTTTCTCTTTCCAGTTCGGAAACGGACATGGAACAGCTCTTCATGGATGTCCAGCATCGGCATGCCCTATTTGCTACCCCGGCTATCCGTCTGATCGATCAAGCATCAGCGCTTTCCCCAGTGTCGCAACCGCCCCAGCCAACCTTTCGGGCGGAGGTTCCAGGTTGTTTCCACGCAGGGCAGAAAGACTTCGGCTCCCCATTTTTGCTTGAAGAAGCGGATGGCCGGATTGATGCCCAGTCCCAGGTTCATGCGGATCTGGCCGCGTTGGGCGCCTTCCTGGAGCAGGGCGTGCAGGAGCAGGTCCGCCGTGCCCGGCGGGGCGATGTCCGGGTTGCGAAAGGCGAACATGTAAAAGGCCGTGCTCAGAGAAGTGAAGTCTCCCACGACAAACCCCGCCAGCGGCTGGGCATCGGCCTTCCGGGGCGCTTCTTGATCCGCCATGCGGGCCGAGACGACCAGGGCGCCAGGGCATGATTGAACGTATTCCGGAATGCGGCGGAAAATGTGGCGGATTCCGGGTTCCAGGTCGCGGGATTCCAGGTAGCGGTCAATCAGGGCCAGATGGTCTTGGTCCAGGGTTCGGCCTTGATCCAGAACCACCTCCCTCCGGGCCCGGCGCAGAAGATTACGCAGTTTTTGACCCGGAGCCGGCATGGGAATGGGCAACGACAGATATGCGTCGTTCCCGTCATCGGAATTTTGGGAGGCATGATCATGGTCCGCTGATTGGGGCGGGGCCTGTTTCGGGCGCGTCGCCGCGATCACGGTGATTCTCGGAGCCGTAGCGGATTCCAGGGCCAGATCCACTGAGTGAAGCAAAGCCTGTTCGTCCAGAGGATCGTGCAGGGGATAGCCGATGAGCACCAAATCGTCAGGAGATTCGTAGCCCAGGCAGGAATCGAATTGGCGCGGCGTGCTGCCGGCCACGGTCCGGACGTAGCAGACAAGCTGTTCCGGAACCACGGCATTCGCGGCAACATGATCCAGGCGGGACGGGCCGATCATCAGATCTTTCGCAGTTTGCGGACCGCAAACCCGGCTTCGGCCAGCATGTATTGCAGATTGAACATGTGCGCCGAGCCTACGAAAACGGCGCAGCGTCCGGTTTCGAGGCGCGGGAGCATCCGTTCCAGAAACAGCGCGTCGCGGCGATCAATGACCAGATCCGTGCGGGAGGGAAACTCGGCGCTGGTGCCCATCATGGCCTCCAGGTCTCCCTTGAGATAGGCGCGCATGTTCCGGCGGATGAACCGCCTCCAGAGACCGCATTGTCGAAAGAAGCGAACAATGCGCTCCACGGGCACGCTTTCCAGGGTTTCGATCTGTTCGGCGATGGTTTCCATTTCCCGAACTTCCTTGCCCATCTCTCGGGCCAGATGCCAAGCTTCCAGGTCCACGGAGTGGTTCCAGTCGTGGCGGCGCAGGAAATGCGTCCAAAGCGAGAAAAAGGCGTACCAGTGGCGGGTGTCCGATAGATAATGGCGGACGTCGATGGGGTTGGGATCTTCCGTGCCCAACAGTCTGGCCCAGAAGCCACGGGGGCCGAGTACCACCCGTTCCAGCTTGCGCACATCGTCCTCAGTCATGGCCTGGATCAGCCGGGGAGAGTCCGAATCCGGCGTCTGGCCGATATGGGCGACGTGGTCCAGGCTCTCCTGGTCCAAGGGGCCTTCAAAAATTACGGTATCCACCTTTTCGAACAGCCGGCGCATGGAACTCTCGAAGCTGCAGCAGAAAAAATGCGCGGTTCCGCCGATCCAGGACGTTCTGCCGTTCTTTTCCAGTTCCCAGATCAGCCGGTACGGGCGCTGGGGGGGCAGGCTGTTCCAATACTGTTCCCTGGTCATCTGGACGTTGGGCAGGTGGACGACGGTGCGCATCAAATCGCTCAGGTCGTCGCGAAAATCCGGCGGTTCGTTCCACTCGGCCATCTCGTAGGGAGTCTTGGCCACAGCGCCCCATTTTTCCTTGAACCGGCGAATGCCGGGGTTTACGCCCAGCCCCAGGTGCAGATAATCCTTGTCGCCATCCCGTGCGATCCGGATCATTTCCCGGAACAGCAGGTCCGATGCGTAGGGCGTATAGTTCAGGCGTGAATGTGCACCCAGCAGATAGTTCAGAAACCGTTTTGGCGAGACGTCCAGCAGCAGGCAGGCGGCGAGATTTCCCTGATCGTCCCAGGCATTGAGCAGGAACAGGTCCGGACACTGGGGGAGAACACTCTCCGTACGGGCGTAAAGCTCATGCACCGAGGGCGGCAGGGCGACCCGGCCGGTGAATTCGGCCCAAAGGCGACGGTGGGCCGCGGTGAATGCGGTTCCCCGGTCCACGGTCAGCCGGGCCGCGGCCTGTTCCGCCAGGCGGGAGAGACGCGGTGGAATCGGGCTGTCGGCGGGCAGGACGTAGTATTGGTCCTGGTTGGTGCGATACAGGTGGAGTCGTTCGGGCAGGGCCGGGCAGATGGCCCAGCAACTCGTGGCGCCGGTTGCGCGGCGGGCCTCGCGTAAAGCCTGGTCAAAAATTTCGGTGGTCTCGGGAGAATTATCCTTCCGTCGGACAGGATAGCCCACGGCCAGGAGCCAGTCCTCGGCGTGCAGAAAGAGATAGTCGTTCAGGAGAAATGGCCGTCCGCCGGATACGGCCTTCATGTAATGGATGGAGTGCTCCGGAACGCTGGCCTCTTCCAGAAGCATCTCGTATTGGTCAGGGCTCAGTTCACTCGGCATGGGCATGAACGGCTTGCACCTCGGCTTTGTAGGTTGCGAATCTGCCCTGAAGTATGGCCTGTGCCGCGCCGTGGGTCAATGTCAGAAAATAATGCAGGTTGTGGATGGTGTTCAGGCGGTAGGCCAGCAGTTCCCGGGCGGTGTACAGGTGGCGGAGGTAGGCCCTGGAAAACCGGGTGCAGGCGTAGCAGTCGCAGTTGGGGTCCAGCGGTCTGTCGTCCTCCTTGTACTCGGCGCGCTTGATGTTCACCTTGCCCAGGGATGTGTACAGCGTGCCGTTGCGGGCGTTGCGGGTGGGCAGGACGCAGTCGAACATGTCAATGCCGGCTTCGATGCCGTCCAGGATGTCCATGGGCGTGCCCACGCCCATCAGATACCGGGGCTTGTCCGCGGGGAGCAGGGGGGCGGTGTGGCGCATGATATCCAGCATCAGAGGCTTAGACTCGCCCACGCTCAGCCCGCCGATGGCATAACCGTCAAAAGGCAGATCGCAGATCTGACGGGCGCTTTCGCTGCGCAGATCCTGGAAGAATCCGCCCTGGACGATCCCGAAGAGCAGCTGGTTGCCGCTTCCCTGGGGATAGGCCGCTCGGCAACGCGCAGCCCAACGGGTGGTCAGCCCGAGAGACTGGGCGGTGTATTCCTTGTCCGCGCCGTAGGGCACGCATTCATCCAGGACCATCATGATGTCCGATCCCAGGTTGCGCTGGATGGAAACCACTTTTTCCGGCGAGAAGAAGTGTTTCGAGCCGTCCCGGTGAGAACGGAACTCCACCCCGTCCTCGCTGATCTTGCGCAGCCCCTGCAGACTGAAGACCTGAAAGCCACCGCTGTCCGTGAGGATCGGGCCGTCCCATCCCGAAAAAGTATGCAGCCCCCCCCTGCGGGCGACCAGTTCATCGCCGGGCAGGATGTACAAATGATACGTATTGCCCAGGATGATCTGGGCCTTGAGCGCTGTCAGATCGTCAGGGCTCAGGGCCTTGACGCAGCCCACCGTGCCCACGGGCATGAAGACCGGAGTGCGGATGGTCCCGTGAGCCGTGGTCAGTTCAGCGCACCGAGCCTGCCCGTCCGTGCCCAGGATGTGGAAATCGCCAGTGTTCGTCATTTTAAACTCAACAAATCCGAAGGTTACATATTAGAAACAAAACTCACGCATCCACTCGAATCGCAATCGCAATCGCAATCGAAATCGAAATCGCAGTCGCAGTCGCAGTCGGGATAGTGATGGGAAACGGAAGTAGTCATCGAATAAACCGGATCAATGAATGGATCGATAATTTCGGATAGAAGATTCGATTACGATTGCGATTTCGATTGCGATATCGACAGAGGACAACATCTCATTTTTGACAGCGTTCTTGGGTTATTGTGAGATAGCCCATAGCCCATAGCCCATAGCCCATAGCCCATAGCCCATAGCCCCATCACCCAACCACACCATTTCGCGGACAAAGATCCTCCAGCACGCACTCGGAACATAGCGGCTTGCGTGCCCGGCAGATCTCCCGGCCGTAGAGGACCAGAAGATGGTTGATCTCGCCCCATTGTTCTCGTGGAAAAAGCTGCATCATGTCCCGTTCGATGATCGTTGGATTGGTGGAGATGGTCAGTCCCAGGCGAAAGGACAGGCGGCGGACGTGGGTGTCCACGGCAATGCCTTCGTGTTTATGGAACGCATTGGACAGGACGATGTTCGCGGTCTTGCGGGCCACACCGGGCAGGGTGAGCAGTTCCGCCATGGTTTCCGGGACCCGGCCGTCATATTCATGGACGATAATTCTTGCCGTCGCAACCAGGTTCTTGGCTTTCTGGCGGAAAAAACCGGTGGAACGCACCATTTGTTCGACTTCAGCGACCGGCGCCGTGCTCAGCTCAGCCGGTCCGGGCCAGCGCCGAAAGAAGACCGGTGTAACCATGTTCACTCGGGCATCCGTGCACTGGGCCGCCAGAACCGTGGCCACGAGCAGTTCCCAGGGATTATGCCATTCGAGCATGCTTGCCGGCAGGCGATAGCGGGCATGGAGGCGTTGGTAGATCTTGGTGCAGCGTTGTTGAAGAGTGGGTTGCATATCAGGCTCCGGATCGTTTCTGGATCACGTTTCCCAGAATGATCAGGACAAGGCCGGCAATGGTCGACGTCAAGATTTCCTCTCCGACAAAGACGCGGATGAAAATCAGCGAGAGAAACGGGGAAAAGTAGATCAGGTTGCCCACCTGGGCCGTGGTTCGGGAGAGTTTGAGGGCCTTGAGCCAGAAGATGAAGGTGATCCCCATTTCGAACACGCCCACATAGGCCGCTCCCAGCAGACCGGGCAGGCTGACGGCCAGAGGATCGGAAACAAGGAAGGTCACCGGAATGATGTAGAGACATCCAAAGGCGAAGTTCAAGAACAACCGCAGAACCGGGTCCATCTCGTCCCGGGTGTTGAAGATCCAGTACAGGGCCCAGATCACGGTGCTGCCCAAAGCCAGGCCCGCGCCAAAAGGATCGGCGAAGGACAGGCCCAGGATGTCGCCGCGGGTGCAGATGGTCAGCACGCCCAGGTAGCTGACGCCCATGGCCAGGAAATCCCGGCCGGTAATGCGCTGGCCGAGCAAAGGGATGGAGAGCAGAGCCAGGGTGATGGCCCAGGTGTAGTTCAGAGGTTGGGCTTCCTGGGCCGGAAGAAGATCGTAGGCTTTGAACAGGATCAGATAGTACAAAAAGGGATTGAGCAGGCCCAACAGGGCCGAGCGCCACAGATCCCTGCCGGAAAGGGTGCGCAGGAAACCCAGCTTGCCTTGGGCGGCCAGAACGGCGAACAGGGTCAGGGTGGAAACAAGGGTGGAAACGCAGAGCAGTTGGACGTGATCCACGTGGCGCAGGGAAATCTTGAAGGCCGAGGCCACGGTGGACCAGAGCAGGACCGTGGCCAAGCCGTATGCGTATGCCGTGCGTTGGGTATCCATGGATCAAAGTGCGACAAGTATTGGTGGGGTTCACGTGAAAAGTGATTGTTTATCGATAATCTTTCGGATGCACAATGGGATATCCGGTTGATGCACCATAACGGAATGTTTGTAGAGTTAAAACAAGCTTGCACAGAAAGCCCTCATCGAATACGAATACGAAATGCTGTCCATTACAATACAAACGAGCCTGGTCCTTCGTGTCGCTCTTACCGCGGAAATCCCTTTCCGTCAGTAAAGTCAGTGAACAATCCATGCCGGAAATCAGCCGTCAACTCAACCTGCATATCTCTTCCCGGACGGCAATCCTGTACGCCCTGTTCGCGGGCATGTGGATTTTTTTCTCGGACGCCCTGCTGGCCATGATCGTAGTTGATCCGGAAAAAGTGCGTTTTTTTCAGACGTACAAAGGGTGGATGTTTGTTGTTGTCACGGCCTTCCTGCTGTATTTCATTCTCCGAAAACAGGTCCTGCTTCTGGAGCAGAAATCCCGCCAATTGATTCAGCAAGAGAGACGATTCCGCGATTTGGTGGATAATGCTCCGCTTCCTATCTTCATCCAGACGGAAGGTATGTTTGTCTATTTGAACAAGGAGGCTCAGGAACTCTATGGAGCCGAGTCTCCGGAAGATCTGCTCGGATCTTCAGTTCTTGATGTCGTTCATCCCGCTCACCATCAAGATGTCCGGGAAAAAATCCGCCTGCTCAACGAAAGAAACACCGTGCCCAGTCAAGAACAGGTCCATCTCAGCCGTGATGGACGAGAGCTGGCTGTCGAGGTGAATGCCGTTCCCCTGCGTTTTCAGGAGCAGGACGGAGCAGTTGTCTTTGCCCAGAACGTCACTGACAGAAGAAGGAATGAACAGGAGTTGCGCAGAAATCTGGCTCTGGTCACCGCCATCCTTGAAAACAGCCCGAACCTGATATCGTTAGTGGACAGGCAGGGTCATTTTGTTCTGGTTTCGCGCGAACTTGCCAAAATCATCGGCAAAGAACCGGCAATGATCGTCGGACAGAAATTTGATCGGTTCTATGCGCAAGACGTCGTGGAAACCTTCAAGCAGCGTATTACCAAGGTGATTGAAACCAACAGTTCATTCATGGTGGTGGATAAGGTCGATTCCGAAACGGAAGAGAAATTCTATGAGACCTGTCTGTTTCCTGTTGAAGTGGACCAGGATCGCGTCGAATTGGTCGGTGTCATTTCCATGGACGTGACGGAGCGGGTGCTCGCGCAGGAGAAAATCCAGTTCCGGCATGATCTGATGCATTATGTCATCCATCACGATCCAAGCGCCATTGCCGTGCATGACCGTGAATTGAAGTATATTTACGTCAGCCAGCGTTATCTTGATGATTACGGCATCAAGGAGGATGTGGTCGGTCGGCACCATTACGAAATATTTCCTGAAATACCGGAAAAATGGAAAGATGTTCATCGCAGAGCTCTGCACGGAGAAGTTTTGCAAAATGACGATGATTCATTTTTCCGCCCTGATGGCAATCTGGAACACACTCGGTGGCAGTGCCGCCCATGGTTTGCGTCGGACGGCTCCATTGGCGGGATTGTTCTCTATAGCGAAGTCATCACCGAGTTGAAACGGGTGGAAACAGAGCTGAGAGAGCTGAATCTGCAACTGGAGCAAAGAGTTCAGGAGCGCACCATTCAGCTGGAAGAGATCAACAGGGAACTGGAGGCTTTCAGTTATTCCGTATCCCACGACCTGCGCGCGCCGTTGCGCAGCATCGTCGGATTCAGCCAGGCCCTGTTGGAGGATTACTACGACCGGTTCGACGCGACGGGCAGGGACTATTTGCAGCGCGTGATCAAGGCCGGCCAGCGCATGGGGCTACTGATCGACGACCTTTTGAAGCTGTCCCGTGTCTCCAGAGCCGAGTTGGCCATGACAAACGTGGATCTCAGCCTGATGGCTCGAGAAATTCTTCGTGGTCATGCCGTGATGGATCCGGGACGCAATGTGGAAACCGTTGTTCAGGATGAACTGCTCGCCCATGCCGATCCAGCCCTGATCCGCATCGTCATGGAAAACCTTCTGGACAATGCCTGGAAATTCACCCGCTATCGTTCCCCGGCAAGAATCGAATTCGGCCGGCAGCTTTTGAACGACGAGCCCGTTTTTTTTCTCAGGGACAATGGAGCCGGGTTCAATATGGCGTATGCCGATAAACTGTTCATCGCCTTTCAGCGGCTTCATTCTCTTGAACGTTTTCCGGGGACAGGAATAGGTCTGGCCACCACTGCCCGGATCATTCGGCGGCATAACGGCAAGATATGGGCCGAAGCCGAGCCGGACCAGGGGGCAACATTCCGGTTCACGCTTCCTATCCCAAGCCAGGACGGCAACAACCGGGAACGGGAATGATCAACGTCAGAAGGATGGCGACCAGCCGTTTGCGGGAAAATTCGCAAGTCCGGCAACATGTCTTGATAAGGAGATGCTGTGTCCAGTAAAATCATTCTCTTGGTGGAGGACAATCCTGACGATGTTCTGCTTACCCGGCGGGCGTTGCAGAAGAACAACATCTTGAATGAACTCGTGGTCGCGGAGGACGGCGTGGAAGCCCTGGATTATCTTTTCGGCCGGGGTGCGCATGCCGGAAGGAACCTTGGCAATCAACCGCAGGTAATCCTTCTGGACATCAAGCTGCCACGCATGGACGGCATCGAAGTGCTCCGCCATATTCGGGCCAACGAATCCACGAGATTGCTGCCGGTTGTCATGCTGACCTCCTCCACTGAGGAGCGGGATCGCCTGGAAACATACAGCCTGGGCGCGAACAGCTATATTCGCAAGCCGGTGGATTTTCAGCAGTTCATGGAGGCCGTTCGACAAATTGGTCTTTACTGGCTTGTCCTGAATGAATCTCCGCCAGTCCAAAGGGAGGGCTGTGCATAATGTCCACTTTGCGTGTATTGATCGTTGAAGACTCCGAGGACGATGTCATGCTGGTCGTCAGGGCTCTCAAAAATGCCGGATTCAGTCTGGAATACGCCAGAGTCGAAACCACTCAGGCCATGGAACAGGCCCTGACAGCGGAACCCTGGGACCTGATCATTTCCGACCATGTCATGCCCGAATTCAATTCGTTTCAGGCTCTTGAGGTTTTGAAGCGCAGCGGCCTGGACATCCCATTTATTCTCGTATCCGGTAGCATCGGCGAGGAAACGGCGGTTGAGGCCATGAAGGCCGGGGTTCATGATTTCATCATGAAGGACAAGCTGGCCAGACTGGTGCCGGCGGTCAGGCGAGAACTCAAGGAAGTCGCGAATCGCCGGGAGAAGAAAGCCGCGTATGAGGCCCTTGTCGCTGCCAAGCAGGTGGCGGAGGCCGCCAATGAGGCAAAGGATACGTTTCTGGCGAACATGAGCCATGAGATCCGCACTCCGCTCAGCGGCATCATGGGCCTGATGCAGCTCATGCAGTCCACACCGCTTGCTCCGGACCAGAAACGGTTTGTGGACATGGCGCTCACATCCGCGGACAGATTGACCACCTTGTTGTCCGATATCCTGGATATCAGCAGCCTTGAATCCGGACTGCTGGAGATCCGCCAAGACAAGGTGAACCTGCGGGATCTGGGGGATTCGGTCATGGATCTCTTTTCAGCCACAGCGGAGAAAAAGAATATCGCTCTGGATAGTACATACGATCCGTCCATTCCTGGCATACTGTTCGGCGATGAAGTTCGAGTCCGCCAGATTCTTTTCAACCTGGTCGGAAATGCGCTCAAATTCACCGAAAAAGGGCGGGTTGTCGTGGAGATGTCGCCCGTGGGATTAAACAGGGAGAATCATTTGCGCCTGTTGATTTCGGTATCGGATACCGGAATCGGAATGCCCGAAGATCAGCTCGATGAAATGTTCAAGCCGTTTGTCCAAAGCGACAGCACCACCACCCGCAAATACCAAGGCGCGGGTCTGGGGCTGACCATCGTCAAGCGGTTGGTGGAATTGATGAACGGGACGATTGCTGTCGAAAGCGCTCCAGGCGAGGGAACAACTTTTCATGTCCTTCTGCCGTTTGTAATCCCTGGCGTTGTCAACGGGAAATCAGTCCGTGTATCGAAATCGCGCCGAAACATTGGGGACGTGAACATCCTTTACGCCGAGGATGATCCCATCAATCAGGTTCCGATTCAGTTGCTGCTGGAAAAAGCCGGCTACCGCGTCGCATTGGCCGAAGACGGCCGCAGGGTTCTGGATATGTTGGTTCATGAAGACTATGACTGCATTCTCATGGACGTTCAGATGCCGATCATGGATGGAATTGAAGCCACGAAAGCCATCCGCTCCTCCAGGGCTTTGGGCAAAAAGAAAAACA
Source organism: Desulfonatronum thiosulfatophilum (assembly GCF_900104215.1). Taxonomy (NCBI): domain Bacteria; kingdom Pseudomonadati; phylum Thermodesulfobacteriota; class Desulfovibrionia; order Desulfovibrionales; family Desulfonatronaceae; genus Desulfonatronum; species Desulfonatronum thiosulfatophilum. The sequence continues at coordinate 141,649 of NZ_FMXO01000005.1, forward strand.
TTCCCATTATCGCTCTTTCGGCCAAAGCCATGCCTGGTGACAGGGAACGGTTTCTCCAGGCCGGAATGAACGACTACCTGGCCAAGCCGGTGCGGTTTCAGGATTTGGATCGAATCGTACGCCAGTATTGCGGAGTGGGTGGCGACCCGGCTTGATATGCTCTGAACTTTCAATAAAGCCCAAAACCTGCCTGTGCGGTGTACAACTTGCCCCTTGATGTTGGAGGGAGCGCCTTGAATGCTATAGCTCCATACGACAAAGGCCGCCTTTTTTAGGCGGCCTTTGTCGTGCTCAAGAGGAGCAAGCAAGTCCGTGGAACTTACTGCTTCCAGCTCTCGAACTGTTCCTTGTTCTCCCGCAGAAAACGCTTGGCATTTTCCATGCGGTCGGAGCCGGGTTCCTGGTTCCAGGCCATAACCATCTGCAACTGGTTGGGATCTTCCCAGGCAAAGTTGTTCAGGAAATTGTAGACTTCCGGCTTGTCTTCCTTGAGGCCCTTGCGGACGATGGTATGGATGCGCTCCTCGCCGCCCAGGATTCCCTTGGGATCGTCCAGATATTTCAGGTCCCAGACGCCGAACTTCCAGTGCGGGGACCAGGCAGTGGCCACGACCCATTCATTGCGGTCCACGGCATTGCTCAAGGCGGCCGTCATGGTGGCATCGCTGCCCTCCACCAGTGTGAATCTGGTCAAGCCGTATTCCTCGACCGCTTCCTCGGACAGACGCATCAGGCCCGCACCGGGATCAATACCGATAATCCGGCGATTGAACCGATCCGCATGGTCGTTCATTTCTTCAATGGAATCAATGGTCACGTAGGACGGAACGACCCAGCCCAATTTGGCGCCGCCGACAATGGGGCCCAGGTCTTCGACATTGTTCTTGACCCGTTCGTAATAGTCGGCATGGGTGACGGGCAGCCATGCGGTAACCATCCCGTCCACGTTGCCGGTACCCACAGCCTGCCACATGGCCGCCGCGGCAACGGGCAGAATTTCCACTTCATATCCCATTTCTTCCAGGGCTGCCTGGACCACATGGGTGCTGGCCGCGGCGCAGTCCCATTCCACATAGGCGATGCGCACGGACTTGTCCTGGGCCGAAACACTTCCTGCAGTCAGTACGAGACAGGCCACGATGGCCAAGATGAGTTGCAACAGTTTTCCATGATTCATACTTCTACCTCCTTGAAGGTGCGATTAGGTTATCAGGATGCTGACATCCTTAGGTTAATAGGGCTGTAACCGGATCAGCGTTTGCTTTGGGTCCCGAAATGCTGCAGGACCCGGTCCAATATGATGGCCACGATGACAATGCCCAGACCGGCCTCGAATCCATTGCCCATCTGCAGGCGTTGGATTGCCCGCCAGACTTCGCCGCCCAGACCCCGGGCGCCGATCATGGCCGCAATGACCACCATGGACAAACCGAGCATGACGGTCTGGTTCACACCGGCCATGATGGTCGGCGTGGCCAGAGGCAGTTGCAGTTTGAACAGTTTCTGCCATTTCGTGGAGCCGAAGGCGTCGGCGCATTCCACCAGCTCGCGGGGAACCTGCTTGATGCCCAGGCAGGTCAGGCGAATGGCCGGGGGCATGGAGAAGATCACCGTGGCGAAGATCGCCGCCACCTTGCCCAGGCCGAAAAACGGGATTGCGGGAATCAGGTAGACAAAGGCGGGCATGGTCTGCATCACGTCCAGCACCGGCTGGACGAGCCGGTTGATGCCGTTGTGCAGGGCTGCCAGAATGCCTATGGGAATAGCGATGCTCAGCGCGGTGAGGGTGGCGATCAGTACAAGGGTGATGGTGCTGATCGTGGGGACCCAGAGCCCCATATTCCAGATGAGCGCCAGGCCCAGCAAGGTGAAGAGGGCAATGCCCCGTTTCCTGGTCAGCCAAAAGGTCAATCCCGTGGCGGCCAGGATGAACAGCCAGGGAGGAAGGAACAGGAAGCCGTTTTCGATGACCCGAATCACGTTTTCCATGATCCTGGTAAAGGCAATGGTCAGAAAGGCGAAGTTGGTGACCAGGAAGTCGATGAATGCTTCAATGGTTGCGCCAATGGGTATTTTAGGCATTGTTGTTCCTCCCTCGTTCGGCCAAGGCAGCCAGCAGCGACCCGCGGATGATCACGCCCCGAAGTTTGCGGTCGGCACTGACCACCGGCAACGGGTAGGGCAGGTCGGCCATTATCGGAATCAGTTCCGCTGCCGGCGTCTCGGGGAGCACGCTGACGAAATCGGTTTGCATGATACGATGGAGTTCGGTCTCGCCTCGCGATGAAGCCTCGGAAGCCGTATCCGCGGTGACGTAGCCGATGACGTTCTGTTCCGCGTCATGAACGAAAATCTGCGAGAGCCCCTGTTTCTGCATGAACCGCAAAGCGGATTTCGGACCGTGGGCCGACAGGAAGACCACGGCTTTGGGCTTGATCATCACGGATTCCGCGGTCAGCACTTTGGTGATGTCCACATTCTCCACGAACCGGGCCACGTAATCATTGGCCGGATTGGTCAGGATCTGCTCGGCGGTGCCGATTTGAACAATGGCGCCGTCCTTCATCAGCACGATCCGATCCCCCAGCTTGAGTGCTTCGTCCAGATCGTGGCTGATGAACACGATGGTTTTATGCATTCTGCTTTGCAGGTTGATCAATTCGTCCTGCATGTCTCCGCGGATCAGAGGGTCAAGGGCGCTGAACGCCTCATCCATGAGCAGGATGTCCGGGTCCAGGGCCAAAGCACGAGCCAATCCGACCCGCTGTTGCATGCCGCCGGAGAGGTTTACGGGGTAATAGTCTTCCCAGCCTTTCAGGCCGACCTGTTCAAGGGCGATCATGGCCTTTTCCCGGCGCTTGGCGGGGTCAAGGCCTTGAATTTCCAGGCCGTATTCCGCGTTTTGGCAGACTGTACGATGCGGGAAGAGGGCGAAGTTCTGGAAAACCATACCCAACTTGGTCAACCTGACCTGGCGGAGCCTGTCTACGGGCAGTGCGGTAATATCCTCGTCATCTATAAAGATTTTGCCGGCAGTTGGTTCGATTAGTCGGTTGATGCAGCGGACAAGGGTTGACTTGCCACTGCCGGACAAGCCCATGACCACGACTATTTCACCCGGGGCCACGGTAAAGCTGGCATCCGCCACTCCAACTCCACATCCTGTTTTATCTAATATTTCATCCTTGCCCGCTCCATGCTGGAGCATTTTGAGGGCTTCCTTCGATTGGGAGCCGAAAATTTTCGTCAGATGTTCTATTCTGATCTTCGGCTCCTTGGGGTTCTCAGACATCAACTCCATCCTCTATGATTATTATATGATCTTAAAAAAAAGAAAAAATGAACACGTTCATTCATCTAAATACATGAACTGAATTGCCAAGTCAACATGGATTTTCTGAACAATGGATTCGAGCTATCCATGGCTGAATTGGAAGCAATTAAATTTATGTAATTTGAAATGATCAAAAGGTATTTTATTTATAATTTACTTTAGTTTTACATAAAATTATGATTCAAAACCAAGAAATTATATTAGAAGATATGAATATAGTATTAATGCTAATAATTAATATAAATAGATTTTGTAAATTTATGCTATTTTGTGTAAAATTTGTGAGTTTTTGATAATGAATGGCAAACTGAGCAACTTTTTTGAAGAATTTTGAAGTTGAATGGGATTTTATTTTGAGCATGAGGGCAATTTGTCTCCGTTCCCACCTTTTTTTCATTTATATGGCGGAAACCTTTTTTCATCCCGTTTTGGATGTTTCCTAGAGTGGCGTCTTCGTGTCGGCCCGATGCAAGATCTGTCGAGGGCCAGAATTGTCTTGCTTTGGCGACATTGCGATCAATATGCAGGACTCGCAGCATCAAAAAATATGTGAATGTACATCAACTATATTGAAGAGGTTCCGAGTATTTTTCAGTAAATAATGTCCTGACCTTTTGATTATTTGGAACGTAGAATTAAGCAAAATTGGACAACTTACTGATGAACCTATTGTTTCTATTGGTGATTACACATCAATATTTCAGAAATATTGTGATTAGAAATTAAAATTTGATTTGAAATTACACTTTTTGCATTTTAATATCAGATCGCCATTGCAAAATACATGGATTATCTTTTCCATATCAATGGCACTTCGGTTTAAATCAGAAGGGCAGTGGATGAACAATCCACCGTCGTCAGCTTGTTCTTGCAAAGAGGTTTCTCGCTGCTCCAGGCTGGACAACATAATATGTGCAAGGTTGAGCCGGATGAACCGCCGTTTTAGCCAGTTGTTTCATTTTTTGGTCATGATGACCTATGCTAAACTTATCCTGAATTTGAGGGATGCCTTCAACTGGCTTCCAAAGACCGACGTGAACGTGAAAGTCTTCCGCTTTTCCCGGATTCTGGCTGAGAAGTTGCTGCTGTAGGCAGCTCATGAACGGGTTGTCCCCAAAGATATGATTAAGAACAAGCTATTTCGAAACTTGCCAAGTTTAACCAGTAACGATGGGCAGGAGAAATGAAGTGAAACCGAACATGGACGAAAATTATCGATATGAATCCCTGCGGGATTGGGCTCCATAGGCAAGTATCTGATCGCGATGAGCGATGTGTTTCCTCAACGGCGACCTGCGCTTATCGTGGAATGAGACGCAGCTTGCGCTGGAACCGCAAAGATTGATCAAGTTCGACATGAAACCGGAAAAAACGACGGCGAGGTTCATCACGCGAACCGAAGTTCTGAATGATGTTTTGGATGGCCTGGTTTTTGTAATACCCTACTCTGGTATTGCCAAAGATATTACTTGACGTAACAATTCAGGCAAATCTGGCTTGCCTCGATTTGCAACCTCGCAGATTTTCGTCGACTTTGCGGCATATGTGTACATATCCCTCTGCGCTATCCGCCAATTCTGGAATGGTGTCGCCATACATGAGGTATGAGGACTGGTCGCGGGATGAGCAAATTCCGGCTCAGTCAGACAAAGCGAGGCCACATAATCGAGACTCGGTCCATGATTGCATGCGAAGGGATATTTGCTGAAAAGTACTTTTGACGATGGGCGTTTTTCTTCTGCCGTGCTCTCTTTTCGAGAGGCGGGAAAACAATGTTTTGATCTTCCGGGCTGTTCAATGGTGAAACAAGAATGCGTCCGCGTATAAATCGCCGATACCGACCGATGATCTGTCCAGGACGAGGTTTCGCTTGAAGAACATTCGGATCACTCGCACCGCGGACGTTCCCGATGAGTTGCGCCTGGCCCGGAGCCTCAAAGCGCCGGAATTCGGGCCACGGATTCTGTTTTTCAGCGGGGGGACCGCACTCAACCCCTTGAGCAGGGATCTCGTGCAGTTCACCCACAATTCGATCCACCTGGTAACGCCTTTTGATTCCGGAGGCAGTTCGGCAAAGCTGCGCAAGGTTTTCCGGATGCCCGCCGTGGGTGATCTGCGTAGCCGGTTAATGGCTCTTACGGATCAGAGCGTGAAGGGAAATCCTGAAGTACGAAAGCTGTTTGCGCACCGACTGTCTCTTTTCGAAGACCCCGAGCTGTTGCGGCAACATTTGCAAAGCCTGGCTTCTGGAGAGCATCTGTTGATGCAGCGCATTCCAGACCCCATGGGATCGATGGTGCGAGATCATCTGGGCATCTTCCTGGAGCACATGCCCCAAAATTTCGATCTTCGCGGAGCTAGTATCGGAAACCTGATTCTTGCCGCGGGTTACCTTGCCGGTCAGCGGAACATTGATACGATTATCTTTCTCTTCAGCAAACTGGCTGAAGTCCTGGGGGAAGTGCTTCCGGTTCTGGACGAGGATCTGCACCTGGCCGCTGAACTGGAAAATGGGACGCATATTATTGGACAGCATCTGCTCACGGGCAAGGAAGTGCCGCCGATATCCTCGAGGATCAAGCGGATCTGGATCAACCGGAATCCGACATCCATCGAGCCTGCGCGAGCACGAATTCGAAATCACGTCCGTGACCTGATCGTGCAGGCCGACCTGATCTGTTTTCCCATGGGCAGTTTTTATTCCAGCGTCATTGCGAATGTGTTGCCGGATGGCGTGGGCCAGGCCGTTTCCGAAAATGATTGCCCGAAGGTGTATATTCCGAATACCGGAGCCGATCCGGAGCAGTTCGGAATGACCCTGGCCGATAATGTGACTACTTTGCTCCGGTATCTGCGCAAATCCAGCGTTGGGGAGCCGCCGGTGAACAAGCTGATCAATGTCGTTTTGTTGGACTCCCATCTAGACAGGTACGCCCAGCCGGTTGATGTCGCGGCTGTACAAAAACTCGGCATCGAGGTGCTGGCCATGCCGCTTGTCGACGATGAACAGGAGATCAAGTTGGAGGCAAAACGTTTGCTGAAGGTGTTGTTGTCGCTGATCTAAAACTCAAAGAGGAGAGGAATCATGTCGAAAGATGAAGTCAAATTCGAAGGCGTCATGGAAAAGAGTCAGCTCGTGAACTATCTCGAAGACTTGATCGCCAGCTTGAAAAAAGGACAGATTTGCGTGCGTCAGGACGATCAATTCGTTACCTTGTGCCCGACCCGAACCATAGAGGTGGAGGTCAAGGCTTCCTCGAAAAAAGACAAGGAAAAATTTGAATTAGAGTTCAAGTGGCATCGCGAGGAAGGTCAGGAGGACAACCCAAAATCGAATCGTTCCTCAACTGACGAGGACCAGTCGAAATCGGGAAAGGATCCATTGCCTGCGGTGAGTGCGCCGGCAATTGAAGGCCAGGCCGGCACGTCGGATACGCAGTCCGATGAAGAAACGGGAATTTCCGGAGTGGGCATGGCTTCGGACAAGAAACAGGGAAGTGCTCAGGCCTGACGATTTTCGCAGAGCTGGACCGGTTGATGTCGCATGGCGGCTCGGGCAAGCGCTCGGGCCGCTTTTTCATTTTGGTACAAGAAACTTTTCACGGAGCAACGACTCATCCTTGTTCCGGCTGTCCTGATTTTTCGGCCTCGCAACTTTTCATCGGCTTCAGAACATCGAGCCACAAGCGATGCCAAATAATCCGGACAAGCAGGAACACTCCATGTCTTGTCATGATGATGCAATATAACAGTCTTTTTGGAAATTGGAGTAAAAATGAGAAAAATTGAGAATATTCTTCTTTCGTAAACCAAGCGTCTTAGTCGGAATTTCAGGATACCTTGGGATTACCTTGCGGATACATGATTTACCCCATCTTTCGAATTTATGCCGATTATCTAAAGACTTAGGAAAGTCAAGTATAAAATATGAATTTTTATAATGACTTGCAGTAATTAAAAATGTTTTGATGAGTTTGAAAAAAGGATGATTCGCGCCTTGCCTCATGATCTTCAATGAGCGTAAGACTCACGTCCATGAGCGTCATCTGGAAAAAAACTCTTGAAATTCTTCAAAAATCAATAAATCCGGCACACGTCCGGGCTTGGTTGATCCCCCTGCAGTCCTCTCTGGACGACAACGGGCTCACCCTGACCGCCTCCAACGGCTTCGTGGTTTCATGGGTCAAGAGCCGCTATCTCGAGGCTATTGAACATGCCGTGCGTCAAGTTTCCACGCGTGATGTCCGCGTGCGGATCGTCAGTGCTTCCAATGGGGATCGACGTACGGAATGCTCCGCTCCGCAACGCATGCAGCAGCATACCCTCCCCATGTCCATGACGCCTCAGTTGCCCGTGGTGCATGTCTCCCCGGCCGCAGCGGAAAACGGAGGTCCTGCCGGGACCAGCTTGCCGGGCGGATTCGCGGGATGCAAGACAGGATCGGCAAATGCAACCGGCTGGCGTTTTTCCTTCCAGGATTTCGTGGTGGGCCCGAGCAATGAACTGGCTTTCAGCGCTGCCAGGAGCATCTGCCGGCAGCAGTTGGTCACGGACCAATTCTACATCTGCTCCGCTCCTGGCCTTGGGAAAACCCATCTTTTACAGGCCATCGGTCGGGAGTTGGCTGAAAAAGGCGGCAGGAACAGGAGCAAGGTCCGGCTGGCGTATCTCAGTGCCGAGGACTTCGCCTGTCGCATGGTCATGGCCCTGAAGCGCCGGGAGATGGAGACGTTCAAGGCCGGCTTCCGGGAAGGCGCGGACGTTTTGCTGCTGGAAGACGTCCATTTCCTGCAAGGCAAGGAAAAGACCCAGGAAGAACTGCTGGCAACCATCAAGTCCATGCGTTCCATGGGCAAACAGGTTATTTTTACGAGTTCCTTCCTGCCCCGGGAATTGCCCAAGCTGGACGGACAGCTGGCTTCCCAGTTCTGCGACGGATTCATGGCGGTCATTGAAAAACCGGATTTCGAAACCCGGATGCGCATCCTGGAGGCCAAGGCCAAGGTGTTTCAGGTGCAGATTCCCCAGGACGTCAACGAACTGTTTGCCAACTCCATTCCCAACGACATCCGGCTCCTGGAGAACTGCCTGCAGAATCTGGTAATCAAGGCCAGATTGATGAATCAGCGGATTTCCCACGGCCTTGCCCTGGAGATTCTGCGCAACTATGCACCGTCCGCGGCCAGGCCAGATCTGGAAAGCATCATCGCCTTCGTCTGCCGGTCCTTCAATCTGTCCCACGAAGCCCTGCGCACTAAAAGCCGGAAAAAAGAGAATGTTCTTGCCCGGAACACCATCTTTTTCCTGGCTCGCAAACACACGGAAATGTCCCTGAAGGACATCGGCGAGGCCTTCAACCGCAAACATTCCACCGTGATCAAGGGCATCACCACCGTGGAGCGCGAAATGTCTCTGCAAAGCCAGGTAGGCAGGCAGATGGACCATCTGGTCCAAACCCTGGAGGCCCAGTCCTCACCCGGCGCTTCTTCCTCCCGCGTTATTACGCATTGATTCCCCGCCACACATCGATCACCTGCCCGCGCTGAGCATCCAGGTCGAAGGCCTGGGCTGTCTGTTGTCCTGCCCGCAAAGCCTGTTCCCGTTCCTGGACGGCGGCGTCTGTCCAGAGCCGGACGGCTCTCTCCAGTGCCAGGGCCGCGGCCAGGGCGTCGCCGTCCGGAACCCAGTACCCGTTGCCCGGCCATGGGCTGGTCGGGATGGGCCACCAGGGACGCCATCCCTCCTGCTCGATCTGGGTCATGTACTCCCATCCTCCGAAGCCGGTGAATCCCACCGCAAGGCAGCCGCAGGCCATGGCCTCCAGGGGCGGCAGGGAAAAACCTTCAGGATAGCCCGTGGCCAGAAAAATATGCGCGCGTTGGAGAACGCGGGCTACCCCATGCTGGTCCTGCCCATGAATTTCCTCCCAGAGCAGTTTGTCCGGAAGCGACAGGCCCGGATTCCTCGCGGTGATGATCGCCCGGATCATCTCGACCTGGGCCTTGTTCTTGCGGGGCATGTAGGCCACTCGAAGAGGACCGTCAGGTTTACGGAGCGGGGGGTGAAAGATCGAGCGGTCGATGCCCGGCCGCAGGACCGGACACTTGCGGCCCAGAGTCTGCTCGATGAACCAGGCCACGGGACGGGAGACGGCCAGAAACGAGACCGGCAGGTCATGCCAGGATACCCCGTTCGGCAGGCTGGAAAACAGATACGCCCAGTTCTGAACGTACACCACGCATTTTGCCGAAGCCTGCAATCCCGGGGTCAGGGCATTGACCCAGCCTTCGGGAACCAGCCAGATGTCCTGTTCACGCAACTCCAGGCGATTCCAGTCCACAGCCGGCACTGAAAGCCAAGTCGGCAACACCGGGCGGCCAGATTCCCTGGGCACGATGCGGACCTTGAAATCGGATTGATGCAGGTGTTCCGCCATCTGCATCAGTACGGCCAGTCCGCCGCTGACCCTGGCCATGGGAGGGAGAAAAACGTAGGTAGTCATTACGTAATAGCCTGATCCAACCTTATGTGACCGGTCTGTCAGCCTGCAAGGTGATCTCCTGAAAGTTTATCTTATCAACAATGTTCGATGCACAAGTCGGCGAAGAATTTGCGAGGCCAAAATAATCGAGACAACCGGAACGCAACTCAGTAGTGACGAATGAGCTTCCAAATTGCCCTGCAAATCTTGTGAGATAAATGGACAAACCATCCGAAATTTCTTAATGCGCAGATGTGACCGGTCCAAGACCATACAACGTCGCGGGTGCCGTGCTGCTCCGCCTCGAACGTGACCTGCTCCACATTCGGATCTGTAACGCGCAGACGTAAACAACAAACACGATTACCAGGACCAAATTCATGCTGATCAGCAAATCTTTTCGTTCAGGAAACGAATCATAATGGACCCATGGTCTCGCCAAGCGCCGTTTGATTGTTTACGTGAAGAAGCCATCACAGTAACACCAACATCCCAGCGCATGCAACCCGACTTGCGTTGTGCTGACTCTCACACAGGCCTGACCGCCCGAATCCACCTGAATCGACTCCGGACCAATGTACAATTGGTTCGCTCTCATGTTCCAGCCCATGTTCAGCTGATGGGCGTGGTCAAATGCGATGGCTATGCCCACGGCGCGGTCCCCGTCGCCCAGGAACTCAAGCAGTGCGGGATCGAACAGTTGGTGGTCAGTTCGATCGACGAAGGGATCGCTTTGCGTCAAGCCGGCATACCCGGCCCGATCCTCGTTCTCAGCGATCCCCTGCATCCGAACCTGCACGACGCTTTGAATCATGACCTGACATTGACTGTGGCGGATGAGGACTTCGCGACCCGGCTGGCCAGGTTGCAGGTCCGTCGCGGCCAACTGGTCGCGGTTCATCTCAAGGTGGATACCGGTCTGTTCCGGTTCGGGGTGGATGTGGCCCGGGCCGGAAAGGTGATGTCTGATCTGGCCAGAATTCGCCATGTCCGGGTGGATGGGGTCTACAGTCATCTCTCCTCCACCTTTCACGACGACATTGAGAGCAATACCTACACCCGTTGCCAAATCAAGGCCTTCCAGGTTGTCCTGGACCATCTGCAACAACAGGGGCTGTTGCCGCCGGTGATCCACCTGGGCAGCTCCACCGGGCTGCTGGGATTCCCCGAGGAACTCTGTTCGGGCCGTATCAACGCCCTGCGCGTAGGTACCCTGTTCTATGGCTTCATGGAGCGACCCAACGCCTGGAATAACCAGCCCAGGCCCATTGCCGAACTGACCACGCGGATCATTCAAGTGCGCGTGGTCAGGGCCAATGTCCATGTCGGCTATCATCGCGCGTATCGCATGTCCCAAGATGGTCTGATCGCGGTGATCCAAGGCGGCTATTTGCAGGGCCTGCACGGCGATCTTGCTGGAAAGTATCACCCCCTGGTCCATGGCAGACCAGCCACGTTGATCGGCAAGCCGGCCCTGGCCCAGTCCCTTCTTGACGTCAGCAACGCCCCTCAGGCCGGTCCCGGCGACGAAATACTTCTTGCCGGGGAAACGGTGAACATGTGCGCGGTCGGGCAAGCCTTGGGCCGATCAACCTGGGAGCTGCTTGCTCCGATGCTCAAGTCCGCCCGGAAAATCTATCTTCAATCGTGAACGGGCCCATGCGCGACACTCAGAAAATCACCCTCATCGCGATCCTGATTCTGCTTTTGTCCCAGACGTTCATGGTCGTGCTGGTGGCCAATTCCTTCGAAAAGATCCACGTGGCCTCGGAGCTGGCCAGGTACGCCGTGCCCCAGAAAGATTTCAAGCGCCAGGTGGAAGGCGCGTTGCGCTTTGGCAAACCTCTGGACAACTTGCTGGGCATGGACAAGCTGATCAACCGGGCCGCGGCCGGTTACACCGACCTGACAAATATCGCGATCTATTCCGCTCACGGGGAGCTCTTGTACAGCCTGCATCCCCTTGAACAGAGCCCGGTTTTGCTGGATCATTCAGCGAGTGACCAGGGCAAGGTCATCACCATGGCCGATCCCCTATTGGAGGTCTGGGAAAACCAGAGCGTATATCAGATCGCCTTGCCGCTGTTCGGCCCGGAACAATCCTGGATGGGCACCGCGGTCACCTCCGCTCTGGCTGGGACCGTAGTCTTCGCGTTTGACAAGCATAACATCCGGGACGGGGTGCGCGTATTCTGGAAACAGCGCCTGCTATACGGGCTGGGCATCGCGGCCGCGGCGGCTCTCGCCCTTTTCATGCTGCTGCGCCGGACCCATGAGATGGACCTGGCTGCTCTGCGCCGACGGATCTTCATTCGGGTGCTTTTTGTCACGATTCTGTCCCAGATCGGTTTTGCCGGCCTGAACGTCCAGCGGTTCCACCATGATCATGTGCACGTTCTCAAGGAGCGGGTTCACTCCCAGCTGGACTTATTGCGCCAGGAGTTGGAACGGGTGCTGACCCGGGGGACCAGCCTGGAGCGGATCAGCCGGATGGACGAGTTCCTGCTGGAGATCCTGGAGAGCAACCCGGAAGTCATGAGCTTGAGTCTGCGTGACCCCCAGGGTGCTCTTCTGGCCCAAGCCTCCATTGACGGGGAGATGAACGTATCAAACTTCCAGGCCCTCACGGATTTGTCGATTGTCCTCCCGGTGGCCGGGCCGGAACCTGGAAGCTTGGTCGGCCGGCTGCAAGCCGAATTGAACGTTGCTACGCTGCGTACAATGCTCTTGAAAATCTTGCTCGACTCGTTGACCGTGGCCCTGATCGCTTCCTTGTTTATCGTGGAGCATATCTATTTCCTGGTCAGCCGGATTAAGGAGCGTCCAGAAAATCGCCAAACCGTCAACGCAAACCAGGAAACCCTGGACACCCTGATGTTGAGCCGCTTTGCGGCCTTTGTCTTCCTGTTCGCCTTTGCCCTGCCCGTCTCCTTCGTGCCGCTGCAAATGCGCGAACTGTACACCCCGCTATGGGGGTTGCCCAGGGACGTGGTTCTCGGCCTTCCCATTTCCCTGGAAATGCTCTGCGCCCTGCTGGCTTCCCTGATTGCGGGAGCGGCCGCTGACAAGCAGGGCTGGCGGCCGCCGTTTTTGGCCGGCGTGCTGGTCACGGCCATGGGGCTCTTCTTTTGCTCCCAGGCCGTCACTGGTACCCAGTACATCCTGGCCCGCGGGCTCTGCGGCCTGGGCTACGGACTGTCCTGGATGTCCCTGCAAACATTTCTTTTCACCCATTCCACCCCCACCACCCGAGCCCGAGGCAGCTCGCATTTCGTGGCCGGGATTTTTTCCGGACATATCTGCGGCACGGCCCTGGGAGGCATGTTGGCCGAACGAGTGGGATTCAGCACGGTATTCCTGGTCGGAGCCGTGCTGATGGCCTGCTCACTGCTCCTTTATTATCTGTTCATGCGTCGCGTGCCGGATCTTGCCTCCGGACAAGGCCCGGCTGTCATGGTCTCGCCGCGCGTCCTGTTGCGCTATCTGACCAACCGAAACACCTTTGCCCTGATCTTCTGTTGCGTCATTCCTTTTTCCATCTGCCAGGTGGGATTGCTTTTCTTCGCCACGCCTCTTTATCTGGACCATCTCGGCGTGGAACAGTCGGACATTGGCCGCGTATTGATGATCTACGGGCTGTCCGTGGTCTATCTGGCCCCCCAGATCAGCAAATTCGTGGACCTTCATGAAAACAAAATCGCATTCATCGTCGCAGGCGGACTGGTGGGGGGGCTGGGTTTGACCCTGCTCTACGCGCACCAGGGTTTTCTGGCTGTTATTGCGGCCATTTTCCTGCTGGGCGTGGCCAGCAGCATCGGCTCCTCGGCCCAGACAGCCTTTGCCCTGAAGCTGCACGCCACCAACGAACTGGGTCCCGGCAAGGCCATGGCCATCCAACGGGCCATGGACAAACTGGGCCAGATGCTCGGCCCGCTCTTACTGGGCCTGCTGATGTCCGGTATCAGCATTTCCCAGGGACTCGCGGTCCTTGGTCTGGGCTACATTATTCTGTCGGGACTGTTCCTCCTGTTGGCACGCGAGCAGGAGCCTCACCAGTATGGGCAGAGGGTCTGAACCAATGGCCGCCCTCCGCGCGGACCTGTGCAGCCTGGGTGTGGAGTTGGAAATGCCGACCGCGGATGCCGTCAGCGGTGCGTCCCACCCGGTATGCGGTTTTTTTTCCAATTTGGACCAAATCCTCGCGGAGCAGGGTCTGGTCACGCAACCCTTGCATGACCATGGGCGGGTATACGGTTTGCGGAGCACGCGCGGACTGCACTCCGTGGACAATGCGTTCAACAACCTGGAAAGCTCTCTGGGGCCGGTGGTTAAAGGAGAAGACAGTCTTGACGCCCTGGCCGCGATGATCCGCCGGGAACTCCGGGACGTCAGCGCGGCCCTGGCCCAAGAAGGGGCCATGGTCATCAATTTCAGCGAGCATCCCAACGTGATGGTGAATGAGACGCTGTATTACACAACGCGTGCTCCCAAGGCCATTTACGACTATCAGATCCTGCACCGCGGTTGGAATCACATGTCCGGGTTCGACGCCAAGGCGCAGAACAGTCCGAGCACTGGGCTGGACTTCACTCGGGCGATCAGTGGCCTGAACTGTCTGCTGGCCCTGGCCCCTGCCTTCATCGCCTTGTACGCCAACAGTCCGTTCGAGGCCGGCACGCTTACCAAATATAAGGAAAACCGGTTGACCATCTGGCCTCGCCAGCTGGACTGCTCGCGGATGCCTGGAGACCACAAGCTGCACCGGGCTCCGGTCCGGCCGTTTTGCAACCTGGCAGACTACCTGACCTGGATGTTCGGCCCGGGCACCCAGATGTGGTTCGCCGCGCAGCGCGGCCAGGGGAAGTCCATCAGCGAAGTCTCTCTCGTTCCAGGCGATCCGCCCCTGCTGGATTTTCTGCGCGACGGCCCATGCTGGACCGCGCCCTACGGCCCAGGAGCGGCCAAGATCATGACACCGACCCTCCAGCACCTGGAAGAACACCAGTTCGCCCAATACAGCGACTGCCGGTTGCGCTATGCCTTCAAATCCGAACTGCCGGAGTTGGAGTGTTTTATTGCCCTGCTGCAAGATCGACCGGATCAGTTGGAGGATTTTTTTCAGGAAAACACGGAGTTTTGCTACCTGGAAGGACGGGCCTCCGGGGCCACTTTCGCGGATCGGGAACTGCTGGACCTGGCAGAAGAGGAAGTTGGAGCCTCGGCAGTCGTATCACCCAGCGCAATACAATACGGGTTGTTGCGGGATCTGGATCGAACAAAGCGGCTGGTGGCCGGCCATGCCTGGTCGGATTGGCTCGGCCTGCGGGAACAGGCCATGCGAAACGCCCTGGACGGGGAATTCGCCGGAATCACGCTGCGCCGGATCTGCGCCGAGGTGCTGGAAATCGCCGGCAACGCTTTGACCAAGGACCAATCCTGGATGCTGGCCTATCCGCTCTGGGTACTGCGCACTGGCAAAACCGGCGCGGATCGGGCTTTGGATTGTTTTGAACGGAGCGGCGGTCCATCGGAAACGCGCCTGCGTGAGCTGATCCTGGCCCGGCAAATGATTCCAGTCTGAAAAACGAATCTTCCGGCCCAAGCTTCATGGTCCACAGGAATAGAAAATGGAGCCGCCGCCGAGCTCTTTTTGTTTCAGCTACAAGGGCAGTTGCCCTGGATCCGTTAGGGAACCTCTTCAATTTTGTCGTAGATTTCGTCCGCTGCAGCCAAGATGTGGAAGGGCGGATCAAAGCCGATCATTTCAGCGGTGCCCAGGTTGATGGCAATCTTGGGCGGAGCGTTCCATTGTTGTGACAGATCGCGGGGTTTCGCGCCGTTAAAAATTTTGGCCACGGTTTCCGCGTGGAATCTGCCCACATAGGTGAATCCTGCCTGAGCTATGCTGAGCAGGGCGCCGTGCTTGACCAAATCCGATCCGGCCATGGAGAACGAGGCCACGCCATGCTCCACCAGCGGAGCAAGCAGGTGGGGCAGGTTTTGCAAGCTCTCACCCCGATGAACCGTGATATACATGGCCTCCACCTGGGGGGCCAATTCCTCATAACACGCCTTGACCTCGGCAGAGGCCTGTTCCAGGCTGACGTTGTTGTTGCTGGCGAAACAACTTTTCAGGGTAAAACCCCGCTCCTTGGCCACCATCTCGGCCTCGTCCAGTGCGGCAAAAGTCCGGCCCTCAGTGCTGTTTTCGTAGACCAAGCCCATGCTGGTGAAGCCGATAATGTCGTGAAACAGTCGCAACTGTTGGGCGTAGCGTTCCGGCTCCACTTTGGCGTGGAGGTGGTCAAAGCCTGAGTCGTCAATGCTCTTGATGATTCCCGAACCCAAGGGATTGCTGGTGGAGGCGACCACAGTGGCCACGGAATGCTGGTCATTGGCCAGATCCTGCCCGGCCCAGGTGCCCATGGCCAAGATCAGATCCAAATCCTTGGCTTGTTGCAGTCGGCCGATCAGCTCAGCTTTGGTGGCTTGGCGATTTTCCGCCTTGAACCCCGAGGTGTAAAAGGCGTCCTTGACGAATTCCAGATAATCGGACTGGGCGTTGTCCGCCACCCATTCCCACATCCGCCGATGATCCGGATCGTAAGCCTCCGGCAGGGTCATGGGCTTAATCCAACCCAGATCCATCAATCCTGAGACGATTTTCAGAAAAATCATTTCATAATCCGGAAAGGATCCCCCCTCCAGATAACCGATCCGCCATTTTTGTCCGTTGTTGTCACGGGGCGTAGTGGATGTATCCTGTGCCCATGAAAACGTCGTAAACAGGCAGATTATGCCGATGCAGATCAACATCCTGCTCGCCAGTTTCATATGTAAAAACCTCCGGTTTGGGGTGACGTGAGTAGGACAGCTGACAGTTATTCGCACATGGCCCAGCCCCACCAATCCAAAGCATATCTTAAGCGACCAAAAAAGCCTGCATATCCCCTATTCAGCTGGGACACAAATTAATCCTCGGGTCGTTCATGAATCGTCCCGGGGCGGACGGCAGGAGGTTTCGCTGGTGAACCAGGCCAAGATTACGGTGATGCAGAGCCAGCCGATCATGGGCAGAAAGGCGAATTGGTAGTCTTGGGCCTCGTAGACACGGACACCGTCAACCATTGCGCCGCTCCACCGGCGATCCAGGAGCCAGCCGATGAGGGGCTGGAGGATCATTGGGCCGGACATGGTGCCCATGTTGCAGACCCCGGCCACTGTGCCGGCCAAGCCGGCGGGCACGGACTCCTTGGCATAGGCGAAGCCCACGATGACCACGCCGCAGGCGCAACCCGCTATCAGCACGATCACGGTGAACAGGGGCAGGGGCAGTCCGGGAATGAGCAGGGCCGCCGACCATGCGGCCAGGGCGGTCATGGATGCGGCCACATAGGGTTGTTTTCGGACGCACAGTCTGTCCGAAACGTAGCCGAAAATCGGGCCGGAAAGGGCCCAGGCAATCATCACGGAGGAGGTCAGGGCTGCCGCGGCCAGAGGGGACAGGCCATAGCGGACTTCCAGGTATGGAACGCCCCACAGGCCGCTGAAGGCCAAAACCGTGCCCACCATGCCGCCCTGGGATACGGACAGCAGGATCGTATTGCGATAGCGAAAGATCCGGCCAAGGCCCCGGAGCAGGCTGTCCATGGAAAATTTCGATCCGGACTTGGTCAGCGGATTGTAGGATGCATAGCCCCGGTCCGCGGGGTCGTCCCGGACGATGATCCAGATGGCGATCCCTACTGCCAGAATGACCAGGCCCAAAGCCCACATCACCCCGCGCCAGCCCATCACATCCACCATCAGGCGCAGGGGGGCTCCGGCGGTGACCGCGCCGATCACTCCGACCAGGAGTCCGATGCCGGTGACAAAAGCGAACATGCGCAACGGAAACCAGTGCATGGCCAGCTTCATCAGGGTCACCCAGGCCACGGCGAGGGAACCGCCGATGAGCAGCCGACCGATGTTCGCCAGAATCACGGTGTCGGCCATGGCAAAGAAAATGGTGCCCAGGGCGGCCAGCAGGGCGCCGGCGGTAAGCAATCGACGCGGCCCCCAATGGTCGGCCAGAATTCCGGTGGGCACCTGCATGGCCACGTAGCTGTAGAAGTAAAAGGCTGAAAAATTACCCAGGGCCGCGGCGCCGATCTGGAAGTCGCTCATCAGCAGATCCGTCATCACCGCCGGCGCCACCCGCTGATAAAAGCTCATGAAATAGAGGCTCGCTCCCAGGGCCCAGATCAGCCAGGAAAGCTTGAGGGGGGGATGCGATTGCGCAGAGATGGGTGCGGTATGCATGGGTTTCGCGGCCTGGAGGGTTATGTTTGGTTCCTGAGCTGGGTCGGCAACGAAGTCGTCAGGGCCGGGGACGTATTTCGGCGCCGGGCGTCTTCATCTTCCGGTTGGTCAGATAGACGCCCCCTCCGACCATGGCGGCGCCCATGATCAGGGTCAGGTTAAGGCTTTCACCGAGGATCAGGAAACCGGAAACAATGGCCCAGATGGGCACGAAGTTGATGAAGACCGCGGCTCTGGAGGGTCCGATTTCCTTCACGGCCTGATAAAACCAGGTGAAGCCCAGCACGGTTCCGAACATGCCTAGATAGAGCAGGGCCGCCCAGAGTGTCCAGGGGATCAGGCGCAGATGCCCGATCAATCCTTCCGTCAGGCTGAAGGGCAGGAGCATAACCGTGCCGGCAAGGCATGAGTAGGTTACGGCGGCATGGGGGGAGAGGTTTTGCATCATCACCTTGCCTACCAGCAGGTAGGTCACCCAGCTGGCAACGCATCCGAAAATGGCGACGTCGCCCCAGGTCAGGACCTGATTGAACAGGGCCAGGGGATGTCCGCCGGTGATGGCCAGCACGGCGCCGGATACGGACAGACCGATGCCGACCAGCCGCCCGGGGCCCAACGGTTCCTGGAACAGCAGGGCCGCCAACAAGGCCACGAAGATCGGATTGGTGGCCACGATTACAGCGGCGCGTCCGGCTTCAACGGTTTGCAAGCCGATGAAGAACAAAACATTGTAGGCAAAAATCCCGCTCAGACCCAGCACGATGATGGGCAGAATCTGCGCTGCCCGCGGTCGGGGCAGGCCGCCCTCGTAGATTCGCACCAGGATAACCAGGCAAACCGAGGCGATGGCAAAGCGCAGGAAGGCCGCGGAAAAGGGCGGCAGTTCCCGGGACACCAGACGACCGGCAACAAAGGTTCCCCCCCAGAACATGGAGGTGCAGAGCAGTTTGATATAGGTTCGCATGATGGAATGTCGGGTTGATGAGCTGTTCACGAGAACACAAGCTCGGAGGCCTCGCCCGCTGTTGTTTCAAAAGTGTCGTTATAGTGAGAATACCCTTTCCGCAATCTCCCGGCTGACCAACAAAAAAGGGACGGGGGTGGTCCCGTCCCTGTGGTGCTGAAAATGGGCTTCCCGGTCGCTATTTTTTCATGGTGATCAATCCGGCTTGGCCGAGGATGTCTTTGAGCCGGGCTTCGCTGTTGGGCTGGAGGCGGACCATGGGCAGGCGCAACTCCGGCTTGACTCGGCCCATCAGAGCCAGGGCCGTCTTGGCCGGTCCGGGGTTGGTTTCCAGGAACATGGCCCGGCACAGAGGGGACATCTCGTAGTGCAGATCTTGGGCCTTGCTCAGGTTGCCGGCGTGGAACTCGCTGCACATGGCGCTCATTTTGTCCGGCACGATGTTCGATACCACGGAGATGACGCCCTTGCCTCCCAGAGCCAGGGTGGGCAGGACGGTGAAGTCGTCGCCGGAAAGGATGATGAAGTCGGCGCCGCAATACTCCAGAACTTCGGAAACCTGAGCCATATTGCCAGTGGCCTCCTTCACGCCCTTCACTTCCGGCACCTCACGAAAAAGTCTGGCCAGGGTTTCAGGAAGCAGGTTGACGCAGGTTCTCCCCGGTACGTTGTAGAGGATCAGGGGGATCGAAACTTCCTTGGCAATGGTCTTGAAGTGGGCAACCAACCCTTCCTGGGTGGGTTTGTTGTAGTAGGGCGTGATCAGCAGGGCGCCGTCGGCCTTGGCCTGCTTGGCCACCTTGGTCAGCTCGACGGCTTCCCTGGTGCTGTTGGAGCCGGAACCCGCCAGCACCGGAACCCGTCCCTTGGCCTGGTCAACGCAGATCTTCACGACCTGGGCATGTTCGGCATGGGACAGGGTTGCCGACTCCCCCGTGGTTCCGCAGGGCACAAGCCCGTTGATGCCCTGCTCGATTTGCCACTCGATCAGGTTTCTGTACGCTTCTTCATCGATCACGTTGTTCTTGAATGGAGTTACCAGGGCTGTAAATGCACCAGTGAAAGACATTGTTCCTCCTTGTGCTGCTCGTTTGAGCTGGCTTTGGGAAATTCGCGGAGAGCTGGGCCTTGTTCAGGGCTGTGTGGGCAGAACGAGACCCAATGCACGCAGGTTCAGGTTGGCCACAAACACGAGCATGGCCTTGCCGGTCAGAAACAGGGAGTCATTATCGATGGTAATCCCGAGCAGGTCTTGTCCCGAAGTTTTTACCTGAACGTGAACGCCGGTATGGGCCAGAGCATGGGATATCAGAGCAGATGCGGCGGCCCCGGTGCCGCAGGCAAACGTCTCTCCCTCAACGCCGCGCTCGTAGGTGCGCAGCAAGAGATTACCGGAGTCCACGATTTGGACGAAATTGACGTTGGCGCCACCAGGAGCGAAGCGGGGATGGTAGCGGAACCGGGGACCGAGTTCCGGGATGTTGACGGACTGCACATCCGGCACGAAAACCACCAAGTGGGGAACGCCGGTGTTGACGAAGTGCACGTTAAAGGCTTGCTCCTCAAGGGTGAGGGCGATGTTGAGCTGCAGATCGCGGGCCGGAGTGAGCTGGACCTTGGCCAGATCCTGTTCCGGAAACACCTCGGCCTTGATGGGGCCGGCATCCGTGCCCAAAGCGTGCTCTTTCCCGGCAAGGCCGAGTTCAAAGGCCAGTCTCGCCGCGCACCGCGACCCGTTGCCGCACATTTCAGCCCTGGAGCCGTCGGCATTGAAGAAGTGCCAGAAATAGTCCACATCGGCCCGGTCATGGCTCTTGTCCAGGAAGATCAAGCCGTCCGCTCCCATGCCGAAGGCCTTACGGCAGACGGCTCTGGCCCAGCCGGCCATTTCCGAGGGAGCAAGACGCAGCTCGCGGTTGTCCAGGAGCACGAAATCATTGCCGCTGCCCTGCATCTTGAAGCACTGCACCCAGGGACCGAAAAGATCGCTCGTGAAAATATGTTGGTTCATGTATTTTTTTGGGGCTGATACAAGTCTTGCGTAAGGGATATATCCGGCATGCTTGTGAGGCATGTTCATGGAAAAACACTTTGCGTGCTCAAAAGGCGAAACCCAGGCGCGCCCCTGACGTTCAAAACGTCGAGCCCCTGATGCCCGAACGTCATGCCGATGATCGTATCGGTGCGTGAGGCGGCTGGGGCTCCTCAAGCTGAATGCGGGATTCAATGACTGCGAAGATCAGGAAACATCCTCGTTCAAATGGTCCTTCAGCTCTTTGCCAGGCCGGAAGAACGGCAGGCGTTTGGGTTTGACTTCCACGGACTGCCCGGTTTTCGGGTTGCGTCCTTTGTAACCTTGGTAATCCTTGACCTTGAAGCTGCCGAACCCTCTGATTTCCACCCGATCACCCTGGATCATCGAGTCCTTGATGGACTGAAAAAACGTATTCACCACAACGGTGGCTTCTTCCATCGGAATGTCATTTTGTTCAGACAGAGTTTTGATCAATTCGCTCTTGTTCATGTGCTTTCCCCCAGAGTAACGGCGATGAAATGGAACAGCATGCGAAACATCAAGATGTCCATACACTGATTCGTGATAGAATTCTATAGGTTGGAATGCTGAAAAAAAGAAAATTCAAAACACTGCACGTAAATGGCTCACCCACGCACAGGCAATAGTTTTTCGCGGTGAACGGTTAGAAATTTCTCAATACAGGATTATTCGCCAAATCCGGCAGCAAGGCCGTCCGCAGACTCTGGATGCGCTCGGCCAGAACCCGGATATCTTGGGCCGCAATGCAATCGGGCGCCATTTCGACCAGGGCCTGCTGCCTGCTCACGGCTATCCCCATGTTGGGATCGTTGCGCACCATTCCCAGATAGTTCAGGTGAAAACTGAGAAATTTGCGTACAGCTGCATCCAGACGGTGAAACGTGGTCTGAGCCTCTTCTCGGTCCTGGACCTGATTGGCCAGAATCAAAAAGTCTTGCAAACCCGTCTTGGCGGACAATACCTTGATTACGGCATAGGCATCCGTGAGCGAGGTGGGCTCCGGGGTCAGGACGACGATCCGTTTGGCCGCGGCCTGGGCCATGGAGAGCAGGGTGGGGTTCAGCCCCGCGGCCAGATCCAGAATCACAAAAGAATACGTGGAAATGATCGGCTGCAGCTTTTCCAGCAACAGGCCGCGCTGGTCCTCGTCCATTTCGACCAGCTCGGGAACACCGGAGGCGGAGGGCAGCAGGTCCAGGTTGGGGGCTATGGGTTGAACGATGCCGGCCGCGGAGATATCGCTGGAGAGCAGGTCCTGAATGGTGATTTCGCTGGATATTCCCAGCAGCACATCCAGGTTTGCCAGACCTAAATCGCAATCCAGCAACAGGCATTTGTGTCCCAGTTGGCTGAGGCAGTAGCCCAGGTTGGCGCTTAAACTGGATTTGCCAACTCCCCCCTTGCCGCTGAAAACGGCAATGCTCAGAGTTTTATTGATCGTGGTGTTCATAATGATGTCGTAGTTGTATCACCGTGATGAATCAGGACGAAAGCGCCCGGAACAGGTAGTTTTTTTCATCCGAATCAACCAGGGTATGCGAAGACAGCTCCGGCGAAATGTCCCGGAAAGGCGATTTCACCAGGCGGTTTTTTCCGGATTGTTTTGCGGCATACAACGCCTGGTCCGCCATTTCCACCAGTTCCTGGGGCTGCAATTTCTTGAAGCCTTTGTAGCAGGCTAGTCCAACTGAAACGGTAACCTGCGGTTTCATGGCCGGATTCGGGCAGTCAAAACGCAGGTTGCGGACGGCGTCCATGACTCGAGCAAGCAGGAGTGCGCCACTGGTCTGGGTGGTATCCGGCATGAGAATTGCGAATTCCTCGCCACCCAGCCTGACGCCCAGGTCGGACTGCCGGATGTTGTCGCGCAGGATTGCGGCCACGGAACGTAGAACCAGATCTCCGTGGACATGGCCGCAGATGTCGTTGATCTTTTTGAAATCGTCAATATCCAGGATGGCCAGGCTCAGGGACAGTCCGGAGCGTCGAGTCCGTTCCATCTCGCTGTGCAGGGTCTGCTCGAAGACACCGCGCAACGCCAGTCCGGTCAAATGGTCATGTCCGGCCGCGTGACTGAGGTCGTTGATTTTCTGCTGGATTCGGGTCAGGGCGGGATACAGCTCGCCGTCCAAGGGCATGATCATCCAGGGCAGGGGATTCAGCCGGGATTCCAGTTCCGCCTGCCGGGGCCGGGAAAAATCATCCAGAATGCGGAACAGAACAGCAACCGGACCATTGTCGTTATATACGGCATCCGGTTTAAGGCGGGAAATTTCCGCACGCAGAATTTCCAGTTCTGCCAGCACGTCGTGAGAAGTATCCATGGGAGCGCGATCAACCGATTCGTTGCATATGCGTTTCAAGAAGATGGTTGCGGATAAACCCGTCGATGTCCCCATCCAGTACAGCCTCGACATTGCCCATTTCGAAGTTGGTGCGGTGATCCTTGACCAGGCGATACGGCTGCATGGTATATGTTCGAATCTGGCTGCCCCAGGCTATGGAGTCCTTTGTGGCATACTGGGCCTGCTTCTCGTCCTCGCGTTTGCGCAGTTCCAGTTCGTAAAGCCGGGCCTTGAGCATCTTCATGGCCGAATCCTTGTTCCGGTGCTGGGACTTTTCATTCTGGCACTGGGTGACAATGTTCGTGGGCAGGTGCGTGATCCGGATCGCTGAACTGGTCTTGTTCACGTGCTGCCCCCCGGGGCCGCTGGCCCGGAACACGTCGATACGCAGATCCTCTTCATTGATTTCGATCTCGATTTCCTGGCCTACGTCCGGATATACGTCCACCGAAGCGAAGGAGGTGTGCCGCCGACCTGATGCATCGAAAGGAGAGATGCGGATCAGGCGGTGAATGCCCTTTTCGCTTTTCAACAGCCCGTAGGCATAGGGGCCCTCAATTTGGAGCACCACGCTTTTCACGCCGGCCTCATCACCCGGAAGATAATCCAGAAGCTGGATACGGAACTGATGGCGTTCGCACCATCGCTTGTACATGCGCAGCAGCATTTCCGCCCAGTCCTGGGCTTCCGTGCCCCCCGCGCCGGGGTGGATTTCCAGAATGGCCGGATGCTGGTCTTCCGGCGCGCTGAGCAGGGTGTGCAGTTCCGCCTGCTGCAGCCTTTGGGCAAGGATGCCGATGTGGCGCTGGACTTCCTCCAGGACTTCCTTTTCCGGCTCATCCTCGGCCATGGTCAGCCAGTCCCGCAGGTCCTGCTTTGCCTTGTCCAGGGCTTTCCACTCATCGAGAGAGCCGCTCAGGCGTGTCTTTTCCTGGAGCAGGGGGGTCATGCTGCGTGGATCGTTCCAGGCCTCAGGGTGGGAGATGGCCTTGTCGATCTCCACGAGTCGGGCTTCGTAGGAATCGTGGTCAAAGACTCCTCCAGAAACTGTTGAACTGGTTCTCCAGGGCGGCGCTCTCGGTCTTCAATTCCGAGAGTTGCAACACTTTCCTGCTATCGTTGGCGCGTTGGACTTCAGCCATGCTCATAACATTATTCTCCGAAAATTTTAAATGTCCCATAATTGAACATTTCGATGCGACTTGCAACGTATTGATTTACTGTCTTTCTCTCTCTGCCTTTGTCTTCCGCCATCAAATATTTGGCGGTCAGATCATTTACGCATGCACCTTCGAGAGGAAGACTCGTGAACCAAGGCAAAGCGGACAGTTTTTGCTGACGATCAGACTTTGCGAATGGAATTTCAAAAAAGTAATAATTTTGTGGTGATTTGCAACTAATGATTTTTAATAGGACGACCTCGGCCTGCCCACCATACGATGATCATGACCAGCAGGGCCGCTCCCGGAAGCGACCATCGGAACAACGAGTAGTGACGATGAAACAATGTTTTTTCATCAAGAAGACGAATATCCGGATATGACAGCGTCAGCCGTTGAAAGAGAGTGCCTGACTCGAGTCGTCGTCCGCGGGGATCGACAACGGCCGTGATGCCTGTATTGGTGGAACGGACAAGGTAGCGGCCTTGCTCCACGGCCCGGAGAACAGCCTGATGCAAGTGCTGACGAGGAGCTGAAGAGTGGCCGAACCAGGCATCGTTGCTGATGTTCACCAAGAGATTCGCACCGGCGCGAATCCGTTCCTGGCTCAACCCGGGAAAAATGGCTTCGTAACAAATGAGCATGCCCAGAGCAAGCCAGTCCATACGCAGGGGCTCGGGGTTGTTGCCGGGGACGAATTCCCCATCCCCATGGGCCAGTCGACTGATGAAGGGAAATAGGCTGCTCAACGGAACGTACTCCCCAAACGGTACAAGATGCTCCTTGTCGTAGACGGCGATGGTTTCCCCATTGGGATTGAGCAGGAAAGCGGAGTTGGCATAGCTGATCTCCCCGGTCAGCAGATCCACCTGGTAGCGCGGGGCTCCGGTGAGCAACGTGAACCTGTTGGTCCTGACAAAATCGCGGACCTGCCGGGACAGGGCGTTTTCCTCCTGCAGATAGAACGGAATTGCCGTTTCCGGCCAGATTACCAGATCCGGCTGGGAGGACATCTCCTTTCGCGTCAGCTGCAGGTATTCCAGGATCGTGGCCTCCTGGAACTCCGGGTTCCATTTCAGGCTCTGGTCGATGTTGCCCTGAACAAGGGCAACCCGGATTCGTTCTCCCTCGGGCAGGGGCGAATTCACCGTGGTTGCGCCGTACAAGATCAGCAGCAGAATCGAGGAAACGCCGAGAATCAGGCAGCGTCTGCTTCTGAAAGACAGCATCAGCCAAGCTGTACAGGTCACGAAAATGGCGGACAGCCAGTATTCACCAACCAGAGCCAGAGGCTGAACAGCCACGGGCCAGGGCGCCATGGCCGCGGGCAGGGTCAGCCAGGAAAAGCCGGTGAACAAGGTCCCCTGTGCCATTTCCAGGGCGCCCCAGAGCACTCCGGCGCCGAGAGCCAAGGCGACAGGAGGAAGCGTCGGGTGCATCCATCGGATCAGCGCGGAAAAAAGACCTGAATAGAGGCCCAGGTACATGCCCAGCAGCAGAGGGCAAGGCAGGGCCAGTATCCAGTGCAGTCCGCCGTGGACATGGACGGGGATGAAAACCCAGTACAGGCAAGCGGCAAAGGCGATGCTGCCGCAGATCCAGCCGCTGCGGAAAGCTGCGCGGGGAGTTGTTTCACGCAGTCCAAGCCAGATCAAAACCGCGGGAAAAAGGAAAACAACGCCGGGTATATGGGATACGGGGTTGGCATGGCCGAACCATGCCCCCAGCAGAGAGATCAAGACAGGTGTGAGCATCAATCTTCACTTGTAGAGTTTTCGGGCAGGAGGCGAACCTCGATCCAGCGGACCTTTTTCTGATCAGCGTCCTTGATTTGGAATCGGTAACCCTGGATTTCAAAGGCGTCGTCCTTGCGGGGGACCCGGCCCGCCAACTGGGAAAGATATCCCCCGATGGTGTCCACCTGCTCGCTTTCCAGGTGCACCACGAGGTGCTCCCGCAGTTCCACCAGTTCCGTTCGGCCGGAAACGAGGTAGCTGCCGTCATCCTGGACCTGGATGTCGTCCGGCCTTGGCGCATCGTACTCGTCCTCGATGTCGCCGACGATTTCCTCCAGCACGTCCTCGAAGGTGAGCATCCCGGATGTTCCGCCGTACTCGTCCAGGGCGATGGCCAAATGATTTTTCCGGCTTTGAAACTCCAGAAGCATTTCCATGACGTTTTTCGTTTCAGGGATGAACAAGGGCTCCCGCATCACGCTCTCCAGGTTGCCCCGGGGAGAGGAGTTGGGATGCAGAATGAACTGGAGCAAATCCTTGGCATGAACGATGCCGATGATGTTGTCCTTGTTGTCCTTGTAAACCGGGATTCTGGTATGCCCATGGGCAATGATCATTTCAGCCACGTCCTCGATTTTGTCCTCGATCTCGGCGCAGTCGATGTCCGTGCGCGGAATCATGATTTCATGGACCTGTTTGCGTCCCAGACGCAGGACCTTCAGGACGATGGCGGCCTCCTCCTTGCGGATTTCGCCTTCTTCCTTGGCCGCCAGAATGATGGCTTCGATATTGGACGAATCGCCTTTGCGAAAGATCCGTTTGAACATATTCCAGAATTTTCCTTCAATGCCCTCTTCCAAGCTTCCTCCCGATATTGTGGTCACTATCAACCGGCGGTCCGGCGTATCTGGATTTTCGGCCTCGCAACTCCTCACCAGCTTCGTAACATCAAGCCATCGCTCAAATAAACAGTATTAAATGCGCAAATCATCGTAAACGGTTTGATGAACAAATCCTGGCTCCGTCAAATGTGCGAGCACGCAAAATCAGCCAAGCCACTTCCCGCGTTGAGTTCAGCATATGCTGGACGGATTATCATATCTGTTGGCCTTGATACGCAATGGATCTGGGTTGGGTCAGGTCAATCCTTTCTGCTGATAAATCTGGAGATGCCGCTTGAAAACCCAATCCTCGATCTCTTCTACGCCCTTTTCGTTCAGGGGAAGCCAGCGGTCTTGAGCTTTCGGCTGCCCCCGCGGTTTGTGGGCGACAAACAACAGCCCCACGAGAAGCTTTCCAGTTTCGGCGTTTCCCGGTTCCATGAACGATTTGCGAATCTGTGCGAGCAGGCGGTATTCATTGTTATGAGGGTGCTGCAGGTCTCTAAGGTACAAACTGATGAAAAGCCGCTTTCCCTTCTCCATTGCCTCGGCGACTTCGTGATCCACCGGCTGTCGAATCTCCAGCAACAGGCCACCCGCGGAGATGTTGCGGATCAAAAACGTGTTGTCTGTTTCGCTGTGCAGATAATGAAGCAATGGAGGCGCATCGCCATAATGATCCAGGTTGGAGAGGGTTTCCGGCCAGATGCGGAGTTCGGGAATGTCCTCGCGGGGCGGGTCCAGGCGCAGGTGGGATCTGCGCTGCTTGCGCTCCAGGCATTTCGGCGTCTCGAGGATGATGCACGGTCTGGATTTGTCATACGAAAGGTCCGTTATGGTGGAGGAAAAATAAAAAAAAGACCATTTCGGCTCTTTTTGCGTTGTAGAGACCTTGAAATAACTGGATACCGTGCGCCCGACCCATGTGGATTGAGGCTGGAGGAATCCGGAAAGCTCCAGGATAAGTCCCCGGCCTGGTTCGAATTTCCATGGCGAGCAGGAAAACTGAACCCGCCTGGCTTTTTCAGTTTGAAAGTTGATGTCGTACTTTGAACGTTCCCTGACGGATTGGTGGATGATCTCGTGGATCACTGCGGCTTCCTGAACCGCAAAGAAAGCCGTTTCGCGGAAGAAAAAGCGGCGATAAAGAAGAATGGACGCATAGGCCATGATCAGGAGCGTGACCAGGATCATGGTGTAGACCAACGGTTTTTGGGCCTGGGAAAAGCTGTGCTCCCAGTTCTGGAAGTAGAAACCGGATTGCCCGCTAAGCAGCAAGGGCATGGACTCCACTAGAAACGGCATGGCTGGATAAGATTCTGCAACCGTTCAATGCGGTGCAGGATTTCCTGCTGATTCTGGTGCGGAAGATTCAGGGAGTGAATGATATTCCAATCCTCGATCAAGAAAACAATCCATCCTTGCCTCGCGTCCAGGTCCCGGGTCTGCATGATCAGGGAGCGGGCCTGTTCCATATTTAAATCCACCAGGGCGGTCAGGGCGGCCTTGCGGCCATAGACCGATGCGTACAGAGGATCCGGTTCGTTGCGCAACTGATTTGCGAGAGCGGAAAAATTTCGTTGGACCATCAATTGCCTGTAGTTTTCATCCCTGGCTGAAAAGGCCGGCGGCTGCGGTTCAAGCCAGTCCCCGGGAAGATGCAGTTCGGGGCATTCCAGACCGGTATGCACCAGTTCCCGGGCCGCATGCAGATGTTCACCGGCGGTGATGTCCAGGTATTGTTTCAGCTTCCATGCAATCAATTCGTTCTGGGCCGCGGCGCAAAAATCGTCCTGCATAAGATAGCTTTCCCGGCTGCGCTCGAACATGCTTTGGGCCTCGCACCAACGGCCCTGAAGGAAAAGTTGGATGAACTCGTGGCGCTGATCGTCGGCCATGCGCAGGATGTCCGGCGGCGGATACACGGACCGCGGACCGGAGGGGCCGCATGCCAGGAGCGGCATGCCGAGAATCAGCAAAAGCATGGTGCGCAGGATGCGGACAACGATGGGTCGGTGCATTGGTAAAACTCGTGAACGAGGATGTTCAGGATGAAAAAAAACATTCTCAGGCTTCAGGGCCAGGGATACGTTGTCTCCGGATCGGGCGCCTCCCTTCGCGAAAGGGGCCATGTCTCCCGAAGCCGCTGCAGCAGATCCGTTCCGAGCCGCAAGGTGTACTCGCCTTGTCGCCGCAGGCTGATCAGGTCATGGGAGACATCTTTAACGTCCTCGGTAATTTGCGTCACGTTGTGCAGGATCGGTGTAAGATCTTCCCGGATGCCCTGAAATTCCACGATCAGGGCGTTCACATCGCGGATCACTTCGGCAATTTCCTCCTGGATCGGCGTCAAATCGTCCACCCGGTGCGTCACGCTTTCCAGAAGCTGATTTACGTTTTGCATCGCGGCATCCGAGCGGCTCAGAATCGAATCAATATGTTCGATGGGCTGCGGATCTTCGGTCAAATAATAGATCAGGCCATGTTCAGCGAGCAGGCGCTCCGTCATGGTCTCTGCGTTGGCCAGGATTCCGCGGACAGGTCCTTCATCGTCCACAAGGTAATCCGTCAAGTCCCAAATATTAATGACTATGGCCCGCAGCGCTTCAATAACGGGCTGCATTTCCTGAATCAATTCGTTGATTCCGCCGATCTCATCCAGGGGGATGACGGCTCCTTCTTCAAGGATCGGGGCGTCCTCGGCTCCGGGTTGCAACTTCAGAAAACTGCTGCCGATAATTCCTTCCTGTTCAAGAATGATTCGGGAGTCTTCAGTGAACCAGCGCTGGTAGCGCCTTAAGACGCGAATATCGATTAGGACCCGGCCTTGGTGATCCAGAGTCAGATTCGTGACCTGGCCGATATTGAAGCCAAAAAGCCTGACGGGCATGCCAGGTTCGATGCGTTCTCCAGTTCTGCTGATCACCGTATAGCTGATCCGTTCGGCGAACAGATCCTTCCTGACTCCGATATAGGCGATCAGGAGAACGGCGCTCACGAGAACGACCAGCAGGAAAAATCCCACCTTGATTTCAAGGGTACGCTGATTCAGGCTCATTGCAGTGTATGAAGGTCAATGACGTCATACTCCAGAGAAGTATAGGCATCCAGATCGTTTGACAAGATGGCGACCCAGAGAAAAACGTCGATATCCAAGTTCGCCACCGCCCTGTCCAGAATGTCGCAATCCGAGCGGCTGGCCGAGGGCATAAAAACAAATATGGACTCGTTGGCAATGCAACGCAGCAACTGAATCTTCAAGAGATGCGCCCGGCTCATAAACTGCGTGCGCTGGTCCAGACTTCCCGTCATCTTCAACCTGTCGATCAGGGACTGGATTTTGTCATGGCAGTCCTCCAAAGACATCTGGTTGTGGTACATGCACCCGAGGGCGACGTTTTCCAAAGCCGTGAGGTTGAGCAGCAACGGGTACTCATCTCCAAGAATCCCGATGGGGTGGGATGACTGAATGATCATCGACGACAAACGGGAAAAATTACTCTCGTCGTCGGAGACCAACAAGAGATTTTTTCTCTGCTCGGTCAGAGTGGAAATGAAAACCGGTTGTATATCCATGGGCATTGAGACGGATTTCCTGCTGCGACTCAGAATACGTTAAATATGACTTCCACGGTAATGATCAAGGTAATGATCTGGATCATGCCCTGGATCAGCCTGATGGGCACTTCCGTGAATGAACGCTCAACGCTCATTCCGCGTTGCAGCGCCACGAGACAGACCAGGCCGGTCATGATCACCGACTTGCCGAGGAGAATCGCCACGTCGCTAACTTCCACGGCTAACAGCAAGCGGGTGAGATAGTTGGCGAAGTTGATATCGTGCATGAATCCCAAGGTGAAGAATCCGCCAAACAGCGCGATGACGCAAAAACACAGGCTCAGGCATGGTCCGGCGATCAGGAACGCCAGCAGGCGCGGAAGAAAGACGTATTCGGCCACGGGAATGCGCAGGGAATGCAGCGTGTTGATCTCCTTGTTGATTTTCATCAGGGCCACTTCGGTCAAGGTGGCGGTTCCCGAGCGAAGCACGATGATCAGAGTGCAGGTGATCGGTGCGATTTCATGAAGCATGGCCCGTATCAGATACTCGCCGATCTGCTCGTAAGCGCCAAGGCTGATCAGGATGCCGAGCAGAATGTGCACGGTGACCGACCCAATAATCAGCGCGGTGATAAAAATGAGAGTCAAAGGCTGGACGGCGGTAAAATAGATCTGCCGGATCAGAACGAAGAAGACCGCGGAATTGAGAAACGTGAGCCGGGCCGCGGCGGAGGCGGTCTGGACGAAGATATGAAACATCCGGGTGTAGCTCTGGGAACGATCAATTGCCCAGCGACCCAGTGTTTGCACCAGATTCAGATTCAGGATCGTTCTCTGGAGAGGGGCGGTTTTGGAGTTGATAGAGAAGATGTTTTCTCCAGTTTCCGGAGGTGAATGCGCAGGCAGCTCACGGCAGCGGGCGTCACTCCGGAGATGCGTCCCGCCTGTCCGAGGTTTATCGGCTTGACACGATTCAATTTTTCACGAACTTCCCGAGAAAGTCCAGCCACTTGTTCGAAATCCAGACCATTGGGCAAATGAATGCGTTCCAGGGCCAGGTCCTTGCCGGCCATTTCCTCCTGCCTGGCAAGGTAACCGGCATACTTGACGCGGTTTTCAGCCTCCTCGGCGATTTCTTCCGCAAGATGGCCCAGTTCCGACCAGAAAAAAGCCAGATCCCGCAATTGCAGTTCCGGGCGGCGGAGCATCTCCTCCAGGGTGAGGGCCTTGCCGGGCACGGCGGTCTGAAGCGCCTCGCAGAATTCCCTGGTGGCGGCGTCGGGTCGGATGGACCTGGTGCGCAGGCCTCCCAGCAGTGAATGGAGAGTTTCCTGCTTGCGGTTGAAGATGTGCCAGTGATCATCCTGGACAAGCCCGAGGGCGCGGCCCAGGGGCGTGAGGCGCTGGTCGGCATTGCCTTCGCGCAGGAGCAGGCGGTGTTCTGCCCGGGAAGTGAACATTCGGTAAGGTTCGCGGGTGCCCTTGGTGACCAGGTCGTCCACCAGGACGGCCATGTAGGCCTGATTGCGCCCCGGGAGAAAGGGCGCGCTTTCCCGCAGCGACGCGACGATGTTCAGGGCGGCCCAAAGCCCCTGAGCCGCGGCTTCCTCGTATCCGGAGGTTCCGTTGATCTGGCCGGCCAGAAAGAGGCCGGGCATGACCTTGGTTTCCAGGGTCGGCAGAAGCTGTTCCGGAAAGACGAAATCATATTCGATGGCATATCCCGGCCGGACGATCTGCGCCTGTTCCAAGCCCGGGATGGTGCGCAGCATTTTGAGCTGAATTTCCAGGGGCAGGCTCGTGGGCAGGCCGTTGGGATAGACTTCGGGATGGTTCACGCCCTCCGGCTCCACGAAGACCTGGTGGCGCTCCTTGTCCGGAAATCGGGCGATCTTGTCCTCGATCGACGGGCAATAGCGGGCGCCCGTGCCCTGAATGACCCCGGTGTACAGCGGAGAGCGGTCCAGGCCGGAACGGATGGCGTCATGGGTTGCGGCATTGGTGTAGGTCAGGTGGCAGGGTACCTGGGGCAGACGGATGCCCGGCGAATGGAAGCTGAATGGATGAGGCGGATCGTCTCCGGGTTGCGGGCTCATGACTTGATAATTGATGCTGTCCCGACGCAGGCGTGGAACCGTACCTGTCTTCAAACGTCCCAATTCAAGGCCGATTCGTTCCAGGCCGGCGGACAGGGAGGCTGCCGGGGGATCGCCGAGCCGGCCGCCGTTAAAGTGGTCCAGGCCGATATGGATCAGCCCGCGCAAAAAAGTGCCCGTGGTCAGCAAGACAGCCCGGGAGAGCAGGGTCTCACCGAGCCTGGTGCGCACCCCGGCAATACGTCCGTTCTTCTCCAGAATTCCTTCCACCATCTCCTCGCGAACCCACAGATTGGGCTGGGCAAAGATGTCGCGCTGCACCACGCGCATGTACGTCTCTCGGTCGATCTGCGCACGGGTGGCCCGGACCGCCGGCCCTTTGCGGGTGTTCAGGGTGCGGAACTGAATCCCGGCCTGATCGGCCCAGACGCCCATGCAGCCGCCCAGGGCGTCGATTTCCTTGACCATGTGCCCTTTGGCCAGCCCGCCGATGGCCGGGTTGCAGGAAAGGTGTCCGATGCGGTCGACGTTGATGGTCAGCAGCAGGGTGGTCAAGCCCAGCCTTGCCGCGGCCATGGCCGCTTCGCAACCGGCATGACCCGCTCCGACGACAATGACGTCGAACCGTTCCGGCTCCAGCGGTTTGAGCGTGGAAGGGGTTCCGGTCGAAAAAATATGGGTCATGGATTGAAAGGACCGACGGTTGTGGAGGTCAGTGGCTTGAGGTGAATCAGGATTCCGGTTTGCGGTTTGGAAGGCAGGGCGGGGCGGCAGGTGCAGCTGGAAAACGAACGAAGATCGGCGAATCTGGTGATTCGCTCAAAGATGTCGCGGCATGAGACGGTCATATTGCCCGTCATCTTGCGCCTATTGCTCGTCCTCCATGCACAAAACCCGGGCCATGACCTGGGCATCGGCCAGGGTGTTCTTGATGGAAGAATGCTCGTTTGGCTGGTGGGCCGTGCCCAGCAGGGTGGACCAGACCACGGTGGGAATGCCCAGGCGGCGCAGGAATGAGGCCACGGTGCCGCCGCCGATGCCCATGGGGCTCGGATTGTTGTCATGCACGGCCCGGATGGCCGCGAGCATACGCCGGACGATGGGGCTTTCCACAGGTGTCGCCGGGGCGGCGCGGACTTCCTGGACCACGTCCCATTCCACGCGCACTCCATGATCCTGGACGACCTCGGCGCAGATTTCATCCAGGGCGGTCCCGATTTCATCCAGACTGTACTGCACCAGCACCCGGCAATCGAGATAGAATACGTCAAGCCCGGGAATGGTGTTGATGTTCGGAACGTTGGCTTCCTTCTTGGTTGCTTCGAAGGTTGAGCCGGGTGGAAAGAAAAGCGGGTCCTGGGCGCCGAAACGTGTGTACAGGGAGCGCAGGCGCATGATCAGATCCGATGCTGCGACAAGAGTGTTCACCCCTTTCTGGGGCGTGGAGGCATGACACTGTTTCCCGTAGACGGAAAACTTGACCCAGAAAAGGCTCTTTTCGGCCACTTCCACAAGTTCGCCGCTGGCGGAGCCGAAGTCGGGAATCAGGATCAGATCCCTGGGGCCGAACAAATCCCGGCGATGGTTCAGGATGTAATCCAATCCCTTGCTGCTGGCCGTTTCTTCGTCAGCCACGAAGAGCATGCCGAAGTTGATGGCCGGCGGCTCGCCGGCGGCGATCAGCGCCTCAGCCACCAGGAGCGAGGCCACGATGCCCTGGTGGTTGTCCTCCACGCCGCGGCCATGGATCAGATCCCCGTCAACCCGGAGTTCGTAGGGCGGAGAGGTCCATAATTCAAGGTCGCCGGGAGGCACGATGTCGGTGTGGGAAATGACCCAGAAGGTGCGGGAAGCATCCCGGCCCGGAACAACGGCGGCCACATTGGGCCGGAACCCGCAGTCCACATCGTTGTCCGGCGCCGGGATTTCTTCGACCTGGTCAATGCCCATGGAATGAAGAAGCCGAAGCAGATATTCGGCTTTCTCCTTTTCCCCCTGGCCGCCGTTGGTCGGGCCCAGGGCCGGGATGGCCACGAGATCACGCTGAAGGGTGATCACCCGCTCACGCTGTGCGCGGATATGCGCATCCAGAAAATCAAGCATGCCGGTTTCCGGAACTAACGTCCTCGAGCCGCGCGCTTGGAAGCCTTCAAGGGGTTGACCTTGATCTTGCCCTGCTTGTCCACGCTGGCTTTGACATGGGTGGCAAAGTTGCAGACGCCCAGGGACCATTTGGACGCGGGATCGGCATAGCTGGTGCAGTGGCGAAGGCCATCGTCTTCCTTGATCCGTTCACAGCCTTCACATTTTTCCACAACCGGCTGAAAGGTAAAGGCGTTGGCAACGCCATTTTTCTTTGTCTTTTCGACTTGCATGAGAAACTCCTGAAGATGAAATGGGAAAAGGAGCCTATTATGGATATCAGTATTGTTCTGTCAAGGACCGGAGGACGATTGCCGTCCAAGACGGTTCGTATCCCCGGTTTGGTCACATAGTCATCCATCCGGTCTCGAAGCACCTCCCGATCCTGCTGCATGACCCCGGCGTTCATGGTGATGATCGGCGTTTGTCGAGAGGGCTGAGGGCTGAAACCTGAAGGGAGAAAGAGCGATCGCCAGAAGATCCGCCGGTCGAGTCATGGTCGCCCCGTGCCTGAGCAAGGCCGATACTCTCCGGCCCTTTCCAGGTCTGTTTTCCGTGCGGCTGAATGCTAAGTCATGGGCGTTCCACTTCCAGTTCCAGCCCCACCGGGCAGTGGTCCGAACCCATGACTTCCGGTTCGATCCAGGCCCGGCGGACGGCGGGAACGAGCTCTCGGGAGACGAAGAAGTAGTCGATGCGCCAGCCCGCGTTGCGGCTTCGGGCGCCGAAACGGTAGGTCCACCAAGTGTATTGTCCCGGCTGGTCGTTGAACATCCGAAACGTATCCACGTAGCCGGAGTCGATGAACTTATCCATCCAGGCCCGCTCGATGGGCAGAAATCCGGAGGTGGCGGCATTGGCCTGGGGGTTTTTCAGGTCGATTTCCTTGTGCGCAGTGTTAAAGTCACCGCAGACCACAATGGGTTTGGTTTGGCGCAGATTCTGGGCGTAGGTCAGAAAAGCGTCGTAGAATCCCAGCTTGTAGTCCAGACGAGCCTGGCTCATCTGGCCGTTGGGGAAATAGACGTTGAAGTAGTAGAATTTTGGAAACTCGAGTTGAATGACCCGGCCTTCATCCTGAAATGGGGCAAGAGGCAAGTCCAGGGCCACGCTTAAGGGGTGATTTCTGGTGTAGCAGGCCACTCCGGAATATCCCTTTTTGACCTGGCAGCAGTTCCAGTAGTCCTGATACCCCGGAGCCTTGCAACTCTCTTCGGCCAATTGGTCCTGCTGGATCTTGACCTCCTGCAATCCGACCACATCGGCGTCCACCTGCCGGAACCATTCCCAGTATCCCTTGTTCAACACGGCCCGAAAGCCGTTGACGTTCCATGAATAGAGAATCATGGGCGAATCAGGAAGTGACTTGGTCGATGTTTCGCAACTGGGCCCGAAGGCCCTGGTCCGTGAGCCGGATCAGCGCATAGCCGCCGCCGGACAGGGGGCCGGGGTTGATCACTAAGGTCTTACCGAGCCGGGTCTCGGCCTGAGACTCGTGAATGTGTCCGGTCAGGCAGACTTCGGGCTGGACCTTCTCGATGAACGTCCGGACCGCATGGCTGCCCACCGAAAGAGTGCCGTTGACCTTGTCCGCCGCGGTGTCGAAAGGCGGCGTGTGCGCCACAAGCAGCAGATGGGGCAGGTTCCTGACCGGGGCATGGGCCTGTTCCAGCCACTGGGCCAGCTGCTCGTCGGAAACCTCCGCTGGTGTGCCGAAGGGAGTAGGGGTGGAATATCCAACGCCCATCAAGCCCACGCCGTCCCCCAGGTTCAGCCCCCGGGCGTGAATGTTCATGCCTTGGGTTTCCAGCACGTGCTCCACCTCGGGATAGTCCATGTTGCCGATCTGGGCGTAGATTTTCGGATTGATCGACAGGATCTGGTTCAGAACCCGGTGCGCCGCTTCGGAGCGACCCCGGTTGGTCAGGTCACCGCTGACAATTACCCCCGCGGCGTCAGCCAGTTCCGGGATCAGGCGGATGTTGCCGGGCTGTTCGTGGATATCGCCGAATCCGACCCAAAAGGGGTGCATGCTCACGGTTTTCTCCATGTATATGATGGTTCTCGTCAAGTGCCAGGGGGGGCGCCGTGAATGTGTTCAGCTTTGTTCGCAGGCCTTCCTCGTTCACGAACGCCTTGTTCCCATTCCGCCAGGGGGACGGCTTCCTCGATGAGCATGATCGGGATTTCGTCTTTAACTGGGTAGACCGCCTTGCAAGGGTGGCAGATCAGTCCGTCTTCTGCAGGGGTGAGGACAAGTTCCGATTTGCATTTGGGGCAGGCCAGGATCTGGAGCAGTTCCTTGTTCAGGGCCATAATTTGAACTCCTTGAGATGCGTGCTGATTCGGTTCGAGGATCATCAATCGCCCTGGCTGCGCAGGGCGATGTAGCGGCCCGCGTCGGCTTGGCTGTAGCAGCAGGCGATGACGCGGTTGAAGGATGCCTCGTACTCATCCATGACTTTCAGGGCAAGAGCCGCGGCGGCATCCTTGGGAAATCCGTAAACACCGGTGCTGATGGAAGGAAAGGCAATGGAGCGCAACTTGTATTCCAGGCCCAGGCGGAAGCTGTTTTTGTAGCAAGAGGTCAGCAGTTCCGCTTCCCGGTTCCGGCCGCCGCTCCAGATCGGGCCGACGGTATGGATCACGTAGCGGGCCGCCAGGCGGAAGCCGGGGGTGATTCTGGCCTCTCCGGTCGGACAGCCGCCGATGGCCCGGCAGGCTTCTAGCAGTTCCGGTCCGGCGGCCTGGTGGATGGCCCCGTCCACGCCCCCACCGCCCAGCAGGGAATTGTTGGCGGCGTTGACGATGGCGTCCACATCCAGGGTGGTAATGTCCGCCTGGATGATCTCGATCATGATTTGACTCCCCTGACTCCCGATTCAAGCTTTTCGAGTTCAAGGAGCTTCGGTTCAGGAAAGCATGCGCAGGGCCAGTACCAAAACGTCGGGCTCGGCCACGATGTGGGCTCCGGGGCAGATTTCCAGCACGGCCTTGTGTAGATCCTTGTTCCGGGTCACAAATACGGCCTGGGTCTCCCCGCATTTTTCCATGGTCACCCGGAGCATGGGCAGGTCGGAAAAGGTGTCGCCGCAGACAAGATGCGGTCCTTCGGCCATGTTCAGGCCCAGGGCTTGGTCCAGATAATCCACGCCGTCGCCCTTGTCGAAGTCCTTGCGCTGCTCGCCGGAGCCGATGGTCAGAATGATTTCGATGTCCAGGCCCGTATCTTCAATGCGAAGCGAGCGTTCGTCCGGATCGTGTTTCGCAATCAGTCCTTTGATCGTTTCCAGGAACTTCCGGGATTCATCTTCAGGGACGGACTTCGAGATGTCCTGGCGGGCCACGGTGAGTTGTCCGAATTTGACCTGCAGCCCGGAGCCGATCAATCCGAATTTGCGGTATTCGGATTGTTTGAGCAGATCCTCAAGCTGCCGGTGCAGCTTCCGAAGCAGTTCCGACTGCTCTTCAGGGGCCGGAAAACTGTTGTAGGCATTGTTCAGGTCGATGTATTCCCGACCTTTGGATGCGGCCATGACGTAAGTCCTGGGCGGCATCACGCTGACATCCGTCAGTCCGGGGCCGGCAAGGGGGCCGGAAGTGACCACGATGGGATATTGGGTGCGGTTGCGGGCGAAGCAGGTCAGGAAGACGGCGTTGTACACGGATTGGGTGGACGACCGGTACCGTCCGCAATAGTTGTTCACCGTGCCGTCGCGGTCCGTTATGAAACAGCGTACCGGCGGCGCGGAAAGCCTCTTGGCAAGGCCTCCCCCGAAAAGTCCGAGGCTCAATTTCTTGGCTAACTCCTCCGCTTGCCGCAGCAGGCCCGGCGCTTGACCCTCGAGGATGAATTTCAAGGCTGCCTCGCCCAGCTCCAGATAACCGATGTCCCGTGCCAGTTCGGAGATCTCGTAGTCCAGGTCCACAACGACTTCGTGGTCCTCCATTTCGGCATCCATGCGCAGACAGCGCTCAAAAGGCTTTTCAGTCCCTGAGCCGGGGATGTTCTTCAAACACTCCAGAGCGATGCGCAGGGAAGCCACGTCCTTTTCCGCGGCCTCCTTTTCGGCCAGAACGTCCTGAACCGCCTGGCGGCGAACATCAGCCGTCTGATCCATCAAGTCGTAAAAATCCTGCAGGGTGCGAATGGGACGTTCTTCGATGGATATTTTCATGAAATCTCCTCGGGGTAATGAATTTCCAGTTTGGCCTAAAGAAACCCGCGAATCCGTCGATAGAGCAATAAACAGGTTATGATAGTGTAACTACGAAGCAAGGAGGCGCAAATGGAAATGCCAGCAGTGACTTCGGTGGTCATGGAAACCCAGAAGATTCAACAAGCCGAGCCCAACCAAAGGGAGGGCAATTCCCAGGCCGACGCAATGAAGAATATTCGCAAGGCCAGATTGCAACGTCAAGTTTTACAGGATCCCGCTATTCTTTCCAAACTTGTGGCCATGGAAACAACTCCGGTCTACAACGCCAAGGGCGATGTGGTGCAAGCCGTTTCCGGAGCCAGCCTTGAGTCTTGACGGACGCCCACGCGGCTCCTGAGGTCGTTTCGGCCCCGGAGTCGCGCGGGGCGCTCAACGCGCCCCGCCTCGACACTCCTCTTCTGAATCTTCCTTTAAATCGGCGGTCCCTGGTGGATCATCTCGGCCAGGGTCAGTCGCACCCGGGCAGGCTTTTTGGGCATGCTTCGGACAAAATCCACCTCCAATTCCACCAGTCGACGGTAAAGCTCGGACCGGTCCAATTTCGGCCGATCCGGTTGAGTTGCGTCCAGTTTCTGGGCCCGGAAACATCCGGAGAAATCCTTGGTGACCCCATTCGGCAGGGTGAAGACGTTGGGTACGCCGTGCAGCCGGCAAATCATCAGCCGATGGGCGTAGAGAATGCAGCGACCGTCTTCATTGAGGGGGCACATCATGTCCGGAACGCGCTGTTCCGCCAGCATTTGTCGGGCCTGATTCACGTATTCTTCGGCTCGCGAACGGATGACCCGCAACTGTTCCTTCGGCAAAGCAGCCAATCCCAACCAGAGATAGGCCCACTCCACATGGGTGTGGTGCTGAAAATAACTTGTGCAGCAGTTATCCGGACATTCGGCGCAGGTCAGGCCGATTTGCGCGGCGATATCGGCGTATTGGTCCTCCATGTCCGCATAGAGTCGCGGCAGGCGGAGGAGTGGATCTTCGGACACGAAACCTCCCATAATACGATTTATCCTCTGGGTTGTTCAAATCCCGGCATCGACATTTTCCGTTCGACATACTGCAAGAGCAGCGTGGCCAGGGTGACCAGCAGCAGATAGTACAGCCCAAGGGCGACGAAAACCTCTATATTCCGCCAAGTTTGCTTGGCAATGGTGCGGCCGATGCCGGTGAGTTCATTGAGAGTGATGATGGAGGCCAGCGAAGAATACTTGATGAGGTAGATGATCTCGTTGCCGCATCCGGGCAAGGCGCGGCGAAGAGCCTGCGGCAGGACGACCCAGAGTACAACCTGGATCTTAGTCATGCCCAGGGCCTGCGCGGCCTTGATCTGGCCGTGACGGATGGAAAGCAGGGCTCCTCGAATATATTCGGAGTGATACGCCCCGCTGCACAGGGTGAATCCCAGGATTGCCGCGGACATGGGCGAAAGCACGATCCGCATGTCCCCGATCTGGAGGTGCGGCAGGGCGAAGTACCAAAAAAACAATTGCACCACCAGCGGTGTTCCCCGAAAAATGGATACGTAGGCCTCGTTGAGCAGCCGCACCGGAGTCGGGGCGTAGACCCGCAGTGAGCCGACCAACACGCCCAATGCCAGTCCCAGCAGCGCCGATGGGACGATTACGGCGACGCTGACCCAGAGCCCCTGGTTCAGGGCCGGAGCCACGTCGTTCAGGAAAAAATGCCAATAATCGCTCATTACACGCCCAGGTTGCTGCTTCGGCAGGTGCAGCTTTTATCCGTCGGCGCCAAGTCGCCGGAGAGTTCATTGATCTTGGCGCAGAAGTCCTTGGTTCGGGATGTGGCGTCCGCCGCCAGCAGATGTTTCGGGCTGCCGCGTTCCACGATGCGTCCTTTTTCCATAAACAGGAATTCATGAGCCATGGTCGCGGAAAAGGCGATCTGATGAGTGGCCATGATCATGGTCATCCCGGCTGAGGCCAGGAAGCGGATCACGGCCAGAACTTCGCCGATGAGTTCCGGATCCAGTGCGCTGGTCGGCTCGTCCAGGAGAAGCACCTTGGGATCCATGGCCAGGGCGCGAGCCATGGAAACACGCTGCTTCTGCCCTCCGGAAAGCTGGGCCGGGTAGAGGTCCGCCTTGTCCGCCAGGCCGACCCGGGCCAGTTCCTCCATGGCGCGGTGGTTGGCCTGGGCCTTGGTCAGGCCCTTGACCTTGATCAGAGCGATTCGAACGTTTTCACGGGCATTCAGGTGATCGAAGAGGTTGAAGTCCTGAAATATCATGCCGACCTGCTGGCGAAAGGCGCAGAGATCATGCCGGCCGGCGGCTTTGAATTCCCTGCCCTCAAGCCAGATGCGACCCTGATCCGGAGTATTCAGGAAATTCAGGCACTGCAGGAGCGTACTCTTGCCCGATCCCGAAGGTCCGATCAAGATTTTTACTTCGCCACGGTTCACCGTGAGGGAGACGTCATCCAGGACAAGCTGATCTCCAAAAGTTTTGCGGATGTTTTCCACGCGCAGAATGGGTTGATTTTCGGACATTATATCGATCCTTGACGGGCATATCCCGGAATGCGCACCTTGTTTTCCAGCACCTTCAAGGCCCGCACCCCCAGAAGAGTGAGCAGGTAGAACAGGACGCCCGCAACCAGGGCGAAGGGCAGAGGTTCATGGGTCAGTGCGGCCACGGATCGCGTCCGGGACATGATCTCCATGACCCCGATGGCAAAAGCCAGTGCGGAATCCTTGAGCAGGATGGAGTATTCATTGGACCAGGCGGGTATGGAAAGCCGCAGTGCCTGCGGGAGGATAACGGAGCGGATGGCCTGGGCGTCGGTCATGCCCAGAGCCCGGGCCGCCTTGAGCTGCCCGTCGTGCAGCCCCTGGATGGCCCCACGAAAAATTTGAGACTGATAAGCCGCGCTGGTCAGACTGAGGACGAGCAGGGCGGAAAGGAAAGCACTGTCCAGGTGGAGATTCTCCAGCACGGGGAGCTGGCTGAGATAGGACATGATGCCGAAATAAAAAAGGTAGAGTTGGACCAGAATGGGAATCCCGCGAAACAGCCACACATAGACTCCGACAAGACGCCGGGTCAGCTTGCCGCCGTAAACGTGGCCGACGGCCAGGGGGATGCCCAGGCACAGCCCTAGCAGCATGGCTCCGAAGACCAGGCTCAATGTCCAGGTGATCCCGCCCAGAATGAAGGGGAGGGATTCCCAGATCACGGGAAGATGTTTGGATAATTCCATTTTGCGGCGGGTTCAGGGATAGGGTTCGGCGTTTGATGGAAGTTCATGCGGACTGCATCATAAATTGTCGGAGAAGAGCACGTGAGACGGGGCAGGACGTCCATGAACGTCCTACCCCGCATGCCGAGAATGACATGAGCAACGCGTTCGGGATTGCCCGGCACGCTTCGAACCTGTCTATTCAAGATCCCATTTTTTCTTCAATTCGCTCCAGTACGGATCGGCCATGAGTTTTTCCAGGCCTTCGTTCAGGGTGTTCAGCAGCTCCGTGTCGGCCTTGCGGACGGCATAACCATAGGAGTCGGGTTCCACGTCAAAGGTTCCGGCCAC
The DNA here is from genome assembly GCF_900104215.1 of Desulfonatronum thiosulfatophilum. NCBI lineage: Bacteria > Pseudomonadati > Thermodesulfobacteriota > Desulfovibrionia > Desulfovibrionales > Desulfonatronaceae > Desulfonatronum > Desulfonatronum thiosulfatophilum. The sequence goes on from NZ_FMXO01000005.1 coordinate 184,473, forward strand.
CTTGAAAGGCCGTCCCTTCTTGATCTCACGGGCAATGGAACTGTCCATGGCTGAACCGTGAATCCGGCCCAGGGGCAGATCCTGCATGGACAAATCCGTGGAATCATAGGCAACGATATCGAAATTCTTTCCCGGCTCCTTGGCCATGTCGATGAGCAGGGTATGGGTGTTGGTGCCGCGCTGGACGCCGATCTTTTTGCCGGTGGTGAACATGTCGTCAAAGGATGTTTCTTCACCCTCGTTGACCACCAGGACTTGGGTGACCTGGTAATAAGGGATGGTAAAATTGACGACCTTCTTGCGTTCTTCCGTGATGCTCATGCCCGAGGCGATGAAATCGATCTTGTTGGCATTCAAAGCCGGGATGATTCCATCCCAGTCCATGGGCTGGTGACGTACGGTGAAGCCCATTTGCTCGGCAATCCAGTTTACGGACTCCACGTCAAATCCAGCCGGGTTGCCCTGGGTGTCTACGAAACCGAAGGGCGGAAAGCCGAAGTCGATGCCGTTGGTCAGCGTTTTTTGCGCCCAGGCAGGTCCGGCAAGGACCATGCAAAGGACCAGTGCCCCCAGAACTCCGAAATGTTTTCCCTTGCCCATAAATCTTTTCTCCTTGAAAAGGTGTGTGATGACCCGTTCACCAAGCCCGCACCTCCACGGTGCGTGATGCACGGGATGAATCGAAATGGAAAATGGCGCATAGCAAAGAGAGACCATCCAGGCAAGGTAAACAATTCCCGAGCCGGTTTTCTAGGTGGACGGTCAGGGCTGGTTTCGGACGCTGGCGCGGATGCGGCTCATGTACGGAAGTCATCAGGCGTTTCCGTTGTCAATGGGAAAGCCTTGATGTAAGTTCCCTCTCTTGCTGGGATCCAGCCGAGAGAAAACCGGCGCTAATCGCAATCCCGCGGAAGGATATTATGAGCGATGTAAAAATGACCGAACCGATCAAGCAGGCTGTCTCTTGGATCGACACGGAGCGTCGGGAATCCGCCAAGTCAATGACAATGCTTCTGGATGAAGCGGCAACGCGTTTCAATCTGGGACCGCAGGATTGGCAATTCCTGCGGCGGCTTTTTGTCGACAGTGATTCCGTAGAGAGCGAGCCGAATTGAAGCTTTCCACCTTGCTGCCCACCCAATGGACACTGCTCCAGCGCCGCGTTTTTCTGGAGATCTGCTTTCTCTTCGGCCTGACGTGGTCAGCCCTGATTTCCCTGCTTCTTGTCGGAAGGCTGCTGCAGTTGCGGGAGCTTTTCCTGCATCAGCAGATTTCCACCCTGGACATCATCCGGCTGTTTGTTTTTTTGAGTCCTTTCTTCCTGTTCATGCTCATTCCGGTGGCCTGCCTGTTGAGCATCTTTCTCGTTTTTCTGCGGATGAGCAACGATCGGGAGCTTATTGCCCTCAAAGCCGGCGGCGTGAGCCTGTATCAGATCCTGCCCGCGCCGGTCATCTTTTCCTCGATTGCTTTCGCCATGGCCTTGATCATCAGTTTGGGTGGGATTTCCTGGGGATTCGACAATTTTCGGAGAATCGCACTGGAACTGGTCCATTCCAAAACCCAGATGGTCCTGCAGCCCGGTATTTTTCATAAGGACTTTCCCGGGTTGACCATCTACGCCAAGAACGTGGACAGCAACCAGCAGTTGCATCAGGTTTTTGTCGAAGACCAGACCAGAGCGGACATCACCGCGGTGATTGTCGCTCCCGTGGGCTATGTGGTCACCGAACCCCAGGCAGGGCGTATTTTTTTCGCCTTGGAAAACGGTCGGATCTATCGCTTGCAACGCAATGCAATCACCGAACTGAGCTTTCAGACATACCTGGTCCGTTTGGACCTGGATCAGCTCTTAACGGGCATTTCTCAGCGGGAGCCCCGCCCCAAGGAAATGTCCTGGAATGAGTTGCGGCGCTGGTCGGCCACGCCAAATCTCGCGGACATCAGGGGAGAGGAGTTTGCAAATCGGGTGGCTGTGGAAATCCAGAAACGATGGGTGGTGCCCGCGGCATGTCTCATTCTGGGTATGCTGGCCATTCCGCTGGCCCAGGCTTTCGAGGGGTTGAAGCGTCAATATGCCTTGATCCTGATCATGGGAGTCTTCTTTATTTTTTACGGGATGTTTTCCCTGGGCATCGTGATCGGCGAACTTGGGATGATGCCTGCGTATTTGCCGCTTTGGGGGCAGATGATCCTTTTTGGGACCATGGCCGGCTTCGGGATCTGGTTTGCGGCCCGGGAGCGGGGGCTGCGCATTGGGGAATGGATCGCCCACCTGCAGTTCAAATTCTTGAAAAAGAGTCACTGATTTTTTTGAGATGTCAATTAATTCCATCAAGCTTTCAATGCCCGTGACGCCGTCCCTGGCCGAATATCTGCGTCGACCGTTGCAGTACCGTTTCAACACGCTGCAGCGATATCTGCTGGTGCAGAACCTTTTTTTATCAGGGCTGTGCCTGGGCGTCGGCGCCTGCATCTACCTTCTGCAGGATCTCGTGGACAACCTGGATGTATTTGTCCAGGCCGGAGTCGGGGTGGGCGTTATGGCGACCTTCTTTCTGGCCAAACTGCCGTTGATCCTGTCCCAGATTCTGCCGGCGGCCTATCTTGTTTCGCTCATCGTCCAGATCGGCCTTCTGGTGCGTCACAGGGAACTGTTGGCCCTCCAATCTGGTGGGGTTTCCTATGCCGCCTTGGTCCGATTTTATGCCGTATACGGCCTGGTTTGGTGTGTCTTGCAGTTGTTTCTGTCCCAGGGGCTGGGAGTGGCCGGCCAACGCACCATGGACCGGATCTGGCAGGAGCAGGTTCAGAAGCAGGCTGTCGGCGTGGTGGAATTGCGAAACATCTGGTTTTTGAACGGTCCCTATGTGGTCAATGTGGAAAGCGCATATCCGGATCAGGGGCAGGGGAAGGATGTTACGGTCTATGTTTACGGCGAGGGAAACACGCTGAAGCGCATTATCTCCGCTGAAACGTTTCAGGTCCAGGGCCGGCAGTGGGAACTGCAGTCCGTACGGGTCTATGAAACCATAACCTTTGATGTATACCAGGAGACGTCGCTTTATCTGGACATCAGTCAGGATCTGGACGCATTCAGTATCCTGCAGACCCGTTTTGAAGCCTCGGCGCTCTCCCTTTTCGAACTCGGCAGGATCATCTCGTACCTGGAAGGAACCGGCTCAAATGTTGAGCGGTTGCGAACGGTATGGCACATGAAGTGGGCCTATGCCTTTTCCCTGCTGGTCATGACCTTTATCGCCCTGGCTTTGTACACCTTGTTCGACAGCGTATACCTGAACATCGCGCTGGGGCTGTCCATTGTTTTCTTGTACTACGTGCTTTTCGTTCTTGGCGTTTCGTTGGGGGAGCGAGGTTTCATGTCTCCTTTTTTCGGCGCCTGGCTGGGGAACTTCTTCTTTGGTCTTTCAGCCGGCGCGCTGCTGGTCTGGCACTTTATGCCCGATGAACTTTCGGCCTTCCGCAAGCAATAACGCCGCTCTTTCGGACGCGGCTTCCTGAAAGGTTATGAAAATGCCGTCCGAGACGACTTCCTCCTCCCAAAACTTCTGGATATGGATCGACCGGGCACGGATGTTTCCGTGGTTTGTCGGCAGCCTGCTGGCAGGCATCCTCTTGAGTTTTCCGCTGTATCATGGGGATTTGGCCGCGGTGGGCTGGGCCGTGGAAGTTGCTCGGGATTCCCCCTGGATAACCTGGTGGACGGATGTATCCGATCGCTCCCTGTTTCAGGGTGAACCGCCGGGCGCTCAGGATGTGACGTATGTGGCCGTTATTGCTGTTTTGGTGATCTACATCGTTTCTCTCGCACCTCGATTGACTCAGGGGTGGGCGGAGATCAGACTCTGGGCCGGCTATTATTTATGCTGCATGCTCTGTTTCTTGGTTGTTAATCGGGGGTTGAAGGCCTTTTTCGCGCGCGTTCGCCCCGGTGACGTGCTGCGTGGCGACCACATCTTTTCGCCCATGTGGCTGCTTGGTCACTATGATTTGCCGGAGGCGCTGAGCAAAGGCAGCTTCACCTCCGGCCACACCACCACGGCGATGTTCCTGCTGCCCGTTTTTTTCATATTTCTTCATTCCGCGTATCGTTCCTTCGCAGGGCCTGTCTTCGTGCTGGCTGTCGCGTGGGGCGCGAGCCTCGGAGCAGGCAGGGTTTTCAGCGGTTCCCACTATCCGGGGGACGTGCTCTGGGCCATGATCGTCTGCCTGTGGATCTGCGCATTTACCTCCACCCATCTCTTCTCACTCCACCGGCGCCATGGATCACCCGCCTCACCTTGGTTATGGGAGTTGCGGATAACGATTTTCGCCGCCTTCGCCCTGCTTGGATTGTTCCTTGTCCTGATCGGCATGAAGGAAATGATCTTTTACGGGGCATGGTACTGGGTTGCGGCGACCGCGCTCGCGGCGTACTTCGCCTGGACATGTTTTGAAAAAGCAGCCTTCTTGGCGAGACGCTGAATCATTTTCCTCGTTCCCCATAATCACACGATTCCTCCTCAGTAAACGTACAGTCAGGTGGAGCTGGTCCGACTTGTCTTATTGGGACACCGCTTGTCAGACTGAGTCGGGATCTTTCATCGACGATTGTCAGCTTATGCTTGCAGGCCAATCGCGCTCCATTTTGCAAAGTTACGCCTCCGGAAAGCGAGTTCACGCGGCAGCAGCATCCGAATCCCGGACTAGTGGCTAGGCTTTCCAACATGAACCATATTCCCATCAAATCCTGGCCAGAACGACTTTACGACAGGCAGCATGTTTAATATTGTGTCAAATAACGCGTAATAGTTGATGAAAAAATCAATAGTCTCTTGACACACTATCCGGCAGCGGATAAGTTTCTGTAAAAAATATATATAATTATTTATTTTTTAACGGTATTTTTTGGTTGGTCAACTTTTCTCTCTCCACTGTCCGGCCAAGGATTGTTGCTCCTTCGACATTTTTCAGCCTAGCGACGACAATGCAATCAATGGCCAGAATGCAAAAGGTGGTAACGTTATGGTGTTCAGCTGGTTTCACTTGGCCTTGATCATTTTCCTGCTGGCCGGCGTTCTGTTTGCCTCTGTGCCGTTGCTGGCCTCCCGTTTGATTGCTCCCCGTTTCAAGGGCGGCGACATCGACATGCCGTATGAATGCGGCATCCCTCCCCAGGGAACCGCATGGACCCGGTTCGGCATCAACTACTACTTTTACGCCTTGATTTTTTTGGCCTTTGAAGTCGACATCCTCTACCTTTTTCCGGTGGCAATATACTATCCGCATAGCGAAGGCTTTTTGCCGCTGATCAAGCTCTTGATATTCCTCTTCATTCTTGGGATTTCCGTCATCTATTTTTGGCGCAAAGGAGTGTTCTCATGGCCGAGACGGATTTCGGTGTAAAATATGCTGACTTGGCTGAAGATCAGCCGCCGATCCATTTTGCTCCGGTAGAAAAGATCGTCGACCTGTGCAGGTCCATGTCCTTGTGGCCCATGACTTTCGGTTTGGCTTGTTGCGCCATAGAAATGATGGCCGTGGGGATGGCGCGTTTTGATATTGCCCGCTACGGTGCGGAAGTATTCCGGCCTTCTCCCAGGCAGTCGGACTTGATGATCGTCGCCGGCACGGTGACGAAAAAAATGGCTCCCGCCGTCGTGCGGCTGTATGAACAGATGCCGAGTCCAAAATGGGTCATGGCTCTCGGCAACTGTTCCATTTCCGGTGGACCGTTCAATTTCAAAGGGCAGTACAACGTTGTCCAGGGCGTGGACCGGATCATTCCCGTGGATATCTATGTTCCCGGATGTCCGCCTCGACCCGAGGCGTTGCTGGAGGGACTTTTCAAGATTCAGGAGAAAATCACCGGAAAACGCTGGTGGCCGGAAGCCATGCCCGTGGGCAAGGCGATGGAAAGCACATCGGGGAGGGAGTAAATGGACACCGAATTGTTGCGTGACATTCCCGTGCTCCGTCTGGAACGATGTTCCCCTGAAAAATCCGGGTTAGTGCTTGCGGCATACTTGGCGCAGGAAGATTTACAAAAGGCAGCGGCCAGACTCCTTGAGCGGGATTATTTTCTGGAAGACATTTCCATGGTGGAGGTTTCCGAAGGATTTCTCGGCGTCTATCATTTTGATCATTTTGAAATGCCGGGCCGGATAGCTCTGCGCGTCCTTGTTGAAAAGGAAGCGGCGGTGCTTCCTTCAATTTCCAAAATTTACGACGGAGCTGCATGGCACGAGCGAGAATGCCGGGATTTTTACGGCGTGACGTTTCCAGGCCATGACAACCTGACTCCCTTGCTGCTGTCGGCGGAAGACGAAGCATTGCACCCGCTGCGCAAGGAAACAAAATCCCTGAAAAAAATCATGGATTTGATCGAACCCGGAGACGTCCTGAAGGAATCTCCGGGTTTTTCTTTGTTCGCCGTTGCTTCTGAGCCGGACGCCGATGCGCCGCCTGAGGCACAAAAAAAGGCAACAACGAAACAATCAACAGGGCAGGAGCAACAGAAATAATCAAGCCTGCGGAGAAATGTCCCTGGTTTGCAATGAGTTCGTCCCTTTCACGCGTGACTTTTTTCAACACACAGCAACAGAAGGCACGTCATGACCAGTTCCACCGCCACGGACCGGTACCATCTTCGAGGAGACTTTTATACGAACCACTTCGAAAAAGGTGGTTCAAAAGACTCCATGATCCTGAACATGGGTCCGCAGCACCCTGCCACGCACGGCGTCCTGCGCGTCATTTTCGAGCTTGACGGCGAATACATTCTTCGCACGGAACCGGTCCTGGGTTATCTGCACAGAATGCATGAAAAAATGGGTGAGGAACATACCTACTATCAGTACATGCCCAACATGGGGCGCGTGGATTATCTACATGCCTTGGCCTGGAACTGGGCCTGGGCCGGAGCGGTCGAGAAACTGGGCAATATCGAGGTTCCCAGACGGGCCGAATTCATCCGGGTGATCACCTGCGAACTGAACCGGATCAGTTCGCATCTCCTGTGGTGGGGCGCTTTTCTGCTGGACCTGGGGGCGTTTACGCCCATCATGTACGGCTTCGACGACCGGGAACGAATTCTGGACATCCTGCAGCGCCCGACGGGTTCGCGCCTGACCTACAGCTATTATCGCCTGGGCGGCGTTGCCGCGGACCTGGATGAAACCACCCTGCGGATGATCCGGGACTTTGTTCCGCATCTGCGCTCCCGCCTACCCATGTATCAGGGGCTGGTCACGGGAAACATGATCCTGAGGCACCGGCTGGAGGATGTTGGACACATTCCTGTGGAGATGTGCCGGCGTTACGGGGCCACGGGGCCCACATTGAGGGGTGCCGGCATGGCCTATGATGTCCGCAGGGCCGAACCATACTCCGTCTATCCCGAGCTGGCTTTCGACATTCCCACGGACGACAAGTGCGACGGCATGGCCCGGTACAATGTGCGCATGGCCGAAATCGAGCAGAGTCTCAACATCATTGAGCAGGCCCTGGACAAGCTTCCGGATGGTGATTTCTGGGCCAAGGATGCCCCCAAGCCGAAATGGAAGGCGCCCAAAGGGGAAGCATATTTTGCGGTTGAGGGCGCTCGCGGCAAAATCGGCGTGCATGTGATCAGCGACGGCAGCGCCAAACCGTACCGGGTCAAACTGCGTGCGCCGGGATTTTCCAACCTGAGTTTGTTCGCCGAAGTGACCAAAGGCACGTTGCTGGCGGACGCCGTGGCCATCCTGGGCAGCCTTGACCTGGTCATTCCGGAGATCGACAGATGAATATCGAGACGAGCATCCCCTTCGGCATACCGGTTGAACTCATCTCCATTCTCGTGGCTCTGGGCCTGCTGGCCGGATTCGTGGGCTTGAACGGTCTGGTGCTGGTCTACCTGGAACGCAAGGTGGCCGGCCACATCCAGCGTCGGCCCGGTCCTTTCGAAGTCGGCCCTCACGGCCTGCTGCAGCCGTTGGCCGACGCCCTGAAGCTGGTGGGCAAGCAGCTGATCACTCCCAGGGGTGCTGACAAATGGCTGTTCTGGACTGCGCCGATCATTTCCTTCGCGCCGGTCTTCGTCCTCTTTCTGCCCATTCCCTTCAGTCCGTTCCTGACGGCCATGGAATTGGACCTGGGTCTGCTTCTGATCCTGGCCTTTGCCGGATTGAACGTCCTGGCCCTGTGCATGGCCGGCTGGAGTTCGGAGAACAAATGGTCCCTGCTGGGCGCGGCCAGGGCCGTATCCCAGGCCGTGGCCTACGAGATTCCCCTGTTGCTGACCGTCCTGGCCATTGCCTTCATGTACGGCTCCCTGAATCTGTCCACCATTGTTTCCGGGCAGGGCGCTTGGCCCTGGCAGTGGAATATCGTGGTCCAGCCCGTGGCCTTTTTCATCTACTTTGTCTGCGCCCTGGCCGAGACCAACCGGGCGCCCTTTGACCTGCCCGAGGCGGAAAGCGAGCTGACCGCCGGCTTCCACACAGAATATTCGGGCATGGGATTCGGCATCTTCTTCCTGGCCGAATATGCGAACATGATCGTGGTCTGCAGCGTGGCCACCGTCCTGTTCCTGGGCGGATGGAACGGCCCGGTGGCTCCCGGAGTGTGGTGGTTTCTGGCCAAGGTCTACCTGCTGCTCCTGGTGATGATGTGGTTCCGCTGGACCTATCCGCGGGTGCGCTTCGACCAGCTGCTGAACCTGAGCTGGAAGTGGCTCCTGCCCCTGGCTTTGATCAACCTGATCGTGACCCTTGTCGTGATCAAATTGTAGTGGTGAAGCTATGATCATGTTTCGCGAATTCGGCAAGGCCGCACAAGGCCTGTGGAGTCTGGTAATCGGCTTGGGAATCACCTTTCGAGCCTTTGTGCGGCCACAGGTGACCGTCCACTATCCCCGGGCCACCGTTGACGACGCCAATCTGCAAACCTTTCACGGTCATGTGGAACTGGTGGGCAAGGATGATGAACCTCTGGTGCCCAGATGCATTTCCTGCGGCATGTGCGCCATGAATTGCCCCAGCGCCTGCCTGACCGTGGTCAAGCAGAAAGCTCCGAAGCCGACGCCTGAGGAAAAGAAAGCCATGGAAGAGGCCGAAGCCCGGGGTGAAAAGGTCAAGAAGCCCGCCGCACCCAAGGACCCGGCCACGTTTATGTATGATTTTTCCCTCTGCAGTCTTTGCGGTACATGCGTGGAAATCTGTCCCGTGGATTCATTGCGGTTTTCCAGCAATATCTACCAAGCTGGATTCGGTCGCCACGATTTTAACCTGGACCTGCTCACCAGACTGCGGGAGCAGGGCGGGGAGCCGCGCGGAGCCGCCGTCAGCACACCGATTTCAACATCTGATCCGGATCAAGGATAGTTACATGCAATCATTGGCCATTATCGCCTTTGGCGTCTATGTGATGATCATTCTGCTTGGAGGATTGATGGCGGTATTCAGCCGCAACATGGTCCGGGCCCTGGTGGGGCTGATTCTGACCCTGTTCGGAGTGGCGGGCTGTTATCTGCTCATGGCCGCGCCCTTCATGGCCCTGATGCAGATTCTGATCTACGTCGCCGCGGTGAGCATCATGATCTTTTTCGCGATCATGCTGACCAAGCCGCCGGTGGGCGCGGAGGAACACGCGGGGCGGCCCTGGTGGGTGATTGCCGGTTCGGTGGTCGCGGCCCTGGCCCCGGTGATGCTCATCGGACGCGTGCTGCGCTGGCAACCTCTGGCCTCGTATGAGCACCCCCAGGAAATCGTCCTAATGGACCTTGGGCAGACCTTCATCGAACCCTATTTCCTGGCCTTTGAACTGATTTCCGTGATCCTGACCGTAGCCATGGCCGGAGCGGTGCTGCTGGCCTTTGAAAGGAGACAAGGCAGATGACGGCGCTTTCCATGTTTCAATTTGTCAGCCTGCTTTTGCTGGCGCTGGGCCTGTTCGGGGTGATCTGGCGGCGGACCCTGGTGGGCATGCTCATCAGCGCGGAACTGATGCTCAACGGCGCGGGGCTGAGCATCGTGGCCTCGGGCCAGCTGACCGACGCTTCCGGAACCGTGGGCCATGCCGCGGCCCTGTTCGTGATGGGATTGGCCGCGGCCGAGGCGGCCCTGGTTCTGGCGATCATCATCGTCGTGGCCAAGCGCTGCGGTCACATTGAAAGCGCGCGGCTGCGCACCCTGCGAGGCTAGCCATGCCGGAGATTCTGGTCAGCTCCAAGATCCTGCTTCCCCTGCTTATCACCCTGATCGCGCCTTTTGGCATCGCCCTGGCCCGGCACAACCCGAACAACCGGGAAGCCGTCTCCTTTGCCGCGGGCATCCTGACGTTTCTCACGGTTCTCTCCTTCGTTCCCGACGTCCTGGACGGCAAGATCCAGACCTTCACCCTGTTCACCCTGATTCCCGGGGTCACGGTCAAGTTCGGCGTGGACGGCCTGTCCCTGATCTTTGCATTGGTGGCCTCCTTTCTCTGGATTCTGGCCACCAGCTACAACATCGGCTACATGCGCTCATTGGATGAGCACGCCCAGTCCCGCTACTACTTTTGCTTCGCCGTGGCCATCTTCGGCGCTCTGGGCGTGGCCTTCAGCGCGAACATCTTCACGTTGTACCTGTTCTACGAAGTCATCACCCTGTTCACCTATCCCCTGGTGGCCCACCACCAGGACGACACGTCCTTTGCCGGAGCCCGCAAGTATCTGGTCTACCTGATGGGCACGTCCAAGCTGTTCCTGCTCCCGGCCATGATCATGACCTACGTGCTCGCGGGCAGCCTGGACTTCAACATGACCGACGTCATGGGCGGCATCTTTCCCGCGGATGCCAATCCCACCGCCGTGACCGTCACCTATGTGTTGTTCATCGCCGGTCTGGCCAAGGCCGCGATCATGCCCCTGCACAACTGGCTGCCCTCGGCCATGGTCGCGCCCACCCCGGTCTCGGCCCTGCTGCACGCCGTGGCCGTGGTCAAGGCGGGGGTGTTCTGCGTCTGCCGGATCATCCTCTCCGCCTTCGGCCTGGAAACCATGGACCTGCTCTACCTGGGCATCCCCACGGCATATCTGGCCGCGTTCACCATTGTCGCGGCCTCGTGCATCGCCCTGACCAAGGACGACCTGAAGGCCCGGTTGGCCTATTCCACAGTGAGTCAGCTGTCCTACGTCATCCTCGGCGTGGCCCTGCTCACGCCCATGGCCGTGCTGGGCGGCACCACCCACATCGCCCACCACGCCTTTGCGAAGATCACTCTCTTTTTCGGTGCCGGCGCAATATACGTGGCCACGCACCTCAAGAAGATCAGCCAACTCTCCGGCGTAGGTCGGCGCATGCCCTGGACCTTCGGCGCCTTTTCCCTGGCCGCCCTGAGCATGATCGGCGCACCGCCGGTCTGCGGTTTCGTGACCAAATGGTACCTGGCCAACGGCGCCCTGCAGGCCGAACAAATCCCGATCCTGATAGCCCTGATGGCCAGCACCGTGCTCAATGCCAGCTATTTCGGTCCGATCATCTACAAGGCCTTCTTCGAATCGCCCGCTCCGGGCATCCGTCTGGACGACTGCAAGGAGGCCCCGCTGACCATGGTCGTGCCCCTGTTCATCACCGCCCTGATCTCCATCTTTCTGGGGCTCTTTCCGGATACATTCATGGGGTTCATCAAAGTGATGACCCGGTTCTAGGAGTCGGACATGCAGAATCAGACGGACATCCCCGAAAACGCCCTGATAAAGAAGATGCGCGACCACGCCGGCCTGTTCAAGCTGCTTTTTTTCATCATCCTCGCCATTCTGGTCGGCCTGAACTTCTTCATCAGGCCCTATGAACTCCATGTGGCCTGGGAAGCCTATCCCGGCTTTTGGGCCGGCTTCGGTTTTGTCATCGCCGTGGTCCTGGCCTTTGTGATGAAACGCATCGTCGCTCCGCTGATCGGAGCCCCCGAGGACATCCATGACTAGCTTTATTCATCCGGCGCTCGCCTTCTTCGGTCTGGCTCTGCTGCTCCTGTTTCTGGCCCCCAAGGTCACCTGGTGGCGCTGGCTGCTGCCCGTTGCGCCCGTGCTGGCCATTATCAGCGTTTTTGCCGCCGGCACCGGCGACCATCTGCACGTCGCCTATCTCGGGCTGAACCTGAGCCTGGGCCGGGTGGACAGTCTGTCCCTGATCTTTGCCAACATCTTCGCCATCCAGGCCCTAATCGGCTTCATCTATGCCTTCCATCTCCAGGAGATCCGTCACCATGTGGCCGCGGCCACCTATGTGGGCGGGGCTTTCGGCTGCCTTTTCGCCGGCGACTACCTGACCCTGTTCATTTTCTGGGAAGTGATGAGCGTGGCCTCGACCCTGCTGATCTGGTTCAACACCAAGGACAACCCCAGGGCCGTGGGCGCGGGCATCCGCTACTTCCTGATCCACACCATCGGCGGCCTGCTGATGCTGGCCGGAATCCTGCTGCGCTATCAGGTCACGGGCGACTTCGTCTTCACGGCCGTTGATCCGGCCAATGCCGCCTACTACGACTGGCTGATCATGCTCGGCTTCGGCGTGAACGCGGCCTTTGTCATCGTCCATGCCTGGCTTCCCGACGCCTATCCGGAAGCGACCATCCCCGGCGCGGTCTTCATGAGCGCCTTCACCACGAAAACCGCGGTCTACGTCCTGGCCCGGGGCTATCCCGGCTGGGAATTCCTGGCCTGGATGGGCATCGTCATGTCCCTGTACGGCGTTTTCTACGCGACCATGGAGAACAACGCCCGGCGCATCCTGTCCTATCACATCATGTCCCAGGTCGGGTACATGATCACGGGCATCGGCATCGGTACGGCCCTGGCCCTCAACGGGACCTCGGCCCATGCCTACGCGCACATTCTGTACAAGGGACTCTTGTTCATGAGCGTGGGCGCGGTGCTCTATGCCGCCGGCACCGCGAAGCTCAACGAGCTGGGCGGGCTGGCTGGTCGCCTGCCTCTGGTCATGCTGGCCTACGTTGTAGCCGGTCTTTCCATCTCCGGAATGCCCGTGTTCAACGGCTTTGTCTCCAAAACCATGACCATTGCCGCAGCCTTCGACGACCACCGGGTCCTGCTGGGCATGCTCATGGAAGTGGCCGCGGTGGGCACCTTCCTCTCCGTGGGTCTGAAATTGCCCTACTTCGCCTTCTGGGGGGGCAAGCCCACCTATGCCAAACCCCTCAGGCCCATCCCGGTGAACATGTACATCGCCATGGCCGCCGCGGCCTTCCTGTGCACGGCCCAGGGCCTGTTTCCGGACCTTTTGTACCGATTCCTGCCCTATCCGGGCTCGGAAGCCTTCCAGCCCTGGTCGGCCTGGAAAGTCCTTCTGACCCTGCTCCTGCTGGGCTTCACCGGCCTGGGCTTCATGGTCATGCGCAAGGTGCTCACCCCTCATGCCCAGCGCAATCTGGACTTCGAGGCCCTATACATCTACCTCGGCCGAATTTTCCTGGCCCTGGTCAGCCGCCCCTTGGCCTGGCTGGATTCCATCTGGAGCGAAGTCTACAACCGCATCGGACTGGTGGGGCTGCTCCTGCTGGGCAAGGCCACCTCCTGGTTCGACCGGATGGGCATCGACTTCATCATCGACAACTCCGCCGTGGGCGCCCGGGACACCGGCGGGCTTATGACCACCGCCCAGACCGGCCGCCTCCAGGACTACCTGGCCCTGGCCATCGCCCTGGCCTCCGGCCTGGCGCTGCTGGTCTGGTATCTGGCCTAGCAAAGGCTTCCACCACGGATGTCGGGATGACTCGCATGAACAATCGCGATCCTCAAGGCTGCCATGTTCCCTACTCCCAACCGTTTCCATAAAGGTGCCGCGTCATGATTGAAACCGGGTTTCCCGTACTCAGCGCCCTGATCTTTTTTCCCTTGCTGGCCGCGGTGGGGCTGTTCTTCCTGCGCGACGAACGGACCATCCGCCTGTACACCCTGGTGGTCGGACTGATCGAAATGGGTTTGGCTCTGCCGCTTTTGGGCTTTGACCTGCACACCGCGGCCTTCCAGTTCGTGGAGATCGTGCCCTGGGTTCCGGCCTGGAACATGCATTACCATGTGGGCGTGGACGGGATCAGTCTGCTCATGGTGTTGCTGACCGTGCTCCTGCTGCCGCTGTGCGTGCTGTGCTCCTGGACCTACATTGGCAAGCGGGTCAAGGAATTCCATTTCTGCCTGCTGCTGATGATCGGCGCCTGCGTGGGCATCTTCACGGCCCTGGACTTCGTTTTGTTCTACATCTTCTGGGAAGCCATGCTCATTCCCATGTTCCTGCTCATCGCGGTCTGGGGCGGGCCCAACCGGCGCTACGCCTCCCTGAAGTTCTTCATCTACACCCTGGCCGGCAGCACGCTCTTCCTGGCAGCCATTGTGGCGTTTTTCGTTCAGACCGGCACCTTCTCCATTCCGGAACTGATGAACCACGAATACCCCTTCAATTTTCAATTCTGGACCTTTCTGGCCATGGCCCTGGCATTCGCCATCAAGGTGCCCATGTTCCCGTTTCACACCTGGCTACCGGCTGCCCACGTGGAAGCGCCCACGGCCGGCTCCGTGCTCCTGGCCTCCATCCTGCTGAAAATGGGCACCTACGGATTCCTGCGCTTCTGCCTGCCCCTGACCCCGGCGGCCAGTGAATACTTCGCTCCGCTGATGATCACCATTTCCATCATCTCCATCCTCTACGGCGGCGCCATCGCCCTGGGCCAGCGGGACATGAAGAAGCTGATCGCGTATTCCTCCGTGGCTCACATGGGCTTCGTGACCCTGGGCATCTTCGTCTTCACCATGCGCGGGGTCGAAGGCGCGATCATGCAGATGATCAACCACGGCGTGACCACCGGCGCGCTGTTCATGCTCGTCGGCGCCATCTACGAACGCAGCCACAGCCGTGAAATCGCGGACAACATGGGCCTGGGCAAGTACCTGCCGGCCTACATGTTCTTCTTCGGCCTGTTTGCCATAGCCTCCTTCGGCTTCCCCGGAACCAACGGCTTCGTCTCCGAGGCCCTGGTGCTCATCGGGGTCTTCGAGGCCAGCTACCTCCTGGGTGCGCTGACCATTCCCGGGGTGATGCTGGCCGCGGCCTACATGCTCCGGCTGGGACTGAAACTGGCCTGGGGGCAGCCGTCCCAGGCGCAAAAATGGCATGACCTGAACATGCGGGAATGGGTCTACCTGGCGCCCCTGGCCGTCCTGGTTCTCTACCTGGGACTGATGCCCGGCCTAGCCCTGCGGACTATCAATCCTTCCGTGGTTCATTTGCTGGGCCAGTATGAAAGCCGCAAGACCATGCACCTGGAAACCTCCCTGAAGTCGCAGCCTCCCGTACTGGCAACCGGCCAATCCCTTTCTATCGAGTCTCCTTTAACGCGAGGTGACGACCAGTGATCTTTCAAGTCGAACTGTTCATTCCGGAACTGTATCTGCTGGCCCTGGTCGGCGCGCTCTTCGTCCTGACCGTGGGCCCCGCATCCTGGCAACGTCTCTTGCGCTATCTGCCCCTGGCCGCGGGAATCGGCATTGGCGTGGCCGCGGTTTCCCTGCAAAAATCCGGGTTGATGCTCTATGGAGCCTACCAGGTGGACGCCTTGTCCCAGTTTTTCAAGATGGCCATCTTTCTGGGCCTGGCCGTCACCTGCCTGAACGCCATGAGCCAGCCCACCTTGTCCGACGAAAAGCGCCCGGACTACTTCCTGTTCCTGGCCCTGAGCGCCCTAGGCCTGATGCTGCTCTCCAGCGCCGTGGAACTGGTGACCATATTCCTGGCCCTGGAGTTGGCCTCCTACAGCATCTACGCCTTGATTCCCCTGCGGGCCAGGGAGCCCGCGGCAGCCGAGGCCGGGATCAAGTACATCCTCTTCGGCGCGGTGGTTACGGCCCTGGCCATGTATGGCCTGTCCTACATCCTGGGCGTGCACCATACGACCTACCTTTCCGAATTGGCGACCAAAACCTGGTCCTGGTCCGAATCCCCGGCCGCCTTGATCGGCATCGCCCTGTTCATGGGCGCGCTGTTCTACAAGCTGGCCCTGTTTCCTCTGCACTTCTGGTGCCCGGACGTCTACGAGGGCGCATCCAACGAGACCGCGGCCTTCGTGGCCACCCTGCCCAAGCTGGGCGCGGTGGTCGTTCTGGTGCGCATGGCCACGCTACTGGATCCAAGTATGGAAGTGACCATGCTCCTGGCAGTACTGGCCGCCCTGTCCATGACCTTCGGCAACCTGTCCGCCCTGGTCCAGACGGATCTCAAGCGTCTTCTGGGCTACTCGTCGGTATCCCATGCCGGGTACGTGATGCTGGGCATCGTGGCCGGCACGTCCGCGGGCCTGGCCGCCGCCGCCTTCTACGCCGTGGTCTATCTTTTGATGAACCTGGCCTGCTTCTGGGTGATCTGCCGGGTTTCCACGGACGGGCGCAATCTAAAGCTGGACGACTTGAACGGCCTCTACCAGCGCTCTCCCGGCCTAGCCCTGATTCTGGCCGTCTCGGCCTTTGCCCTGGTCGGCCTGCCGCCCACGGCCGGCTTCATGGGCAAGCTCTTCCTGCTCAATTCGGCCTGGCTGGAAGGCTACCACTGGCTGGTGATCATCGCGGTCCTCAATTCCGCCATTGCCATCTACTATTATCTGAATCTGGTCCGCCATGCCTACACCCGGGAAGCCGAAGTCACGGCCCCGGCCTTGACCAGCCCCGGTCTGCTTTGGGGCGGACTTCTCGCCGCTGCGGTGCTCTGGCTGGGCATGGTCCCGGGAACCGTCTTCTCCCTGGCTCAGGCTGCCGGAGCAATGGTAATGCCGTAGTATGTTCCGCGGATAGTGAATGCCTTTTTTACGAAGCCTCTTTCAGGTTGTTTTTGAAAGAGGCTTTTGATCGTTTTGAGTGGATATGCAATATATAGGAATAATAGCTAAAAAAATATTTTTTAAATTTATGAAAATTATTTGTTGACAGTTGAGGGGAGTTTCTTTAGATACTGTTCTTTCGCGGCGAGCACTTCCGGTCGGTTTTGCGGACGGGAATTCAAGGCGCGAAAATGAGTTCTTTGACAATGGAATAGCGAGGGGGAGAGAAAGAACATGGTTTTAAAGCCATGCTTCATTTTGAGTATTTTTAAGTGGAGAGTTTGATCCTGGCTCAGAATGAACGCTGGCGGCGTGCCTAACACATGCAAGTCGAGCGAGAAAGGGGGCTTCGGTCCCTGAGTAGAGCGGCGCACGGGTGAGTAACGCGTGGATAATCTACCCATGGATTCGGGATAACAGTGGGAAACCGCTGCTAATACCGGATAAGCTTACGCATTTTGGAGATGTGTGAGAAAAGGCGGCCTCTGTTTCAAGCTGCCGTCAATGGATGAGTCCGCGTCCCATTAGCTTGTTGGTGGGGTAAAGGC